>SUPS01000141.1 GCA_005191415.1 Candidatus Helarchaeota ASGARD archaeon Hel_GB_A | reverse complement strand
TATTTCTTGGATTAATGCAGCAGATAATTTGCGTTTATGGGCAAATATCATCCAATGGATTTTAATCAATGAAATCCCTAATTTATTTACAATGTTTCTAATTTTCACCTGCGCATTTTTCGCTATTGGTGCTGGGCTTTATCTTTATCAATCCTATTTTGTCTCCCCTAAAAGTACCCCTATTGATCTTACAAAACAGAATCTCCAAGATGAACGCGCTATGATATTAAAAGAAGCCCGAAGGCGTGCTAAGGAAGGACAATATCATGCGGCCGCTCAATTATATAAACGAGCTGCTAAATTATCTAATAAATTAGGTGACTACCAAGCTGAATCTAATTATACTGATAAATATCGCCAATTTCTATCAAAATCAAAAAAATAATTTCCATCTTATTAATTGTAATCCATTTTAGCGATAATAATTATGTCTTCACATCTTTCAACATCAACTATTTCATATGATTTAATTTGAATAGTTTCCATTAATTGTTTAATTCGCTTTATTGAAAATTTTTTTCTTAAAAGTGACAATACTATAATTCCATTCTGTCTACACATTCTTTTCATTTCTTTCAAGCATTCTATGGGTTCAGGTACATTTTGTAAGATCGTAATCAGAAAAATTATATCAAAATACTCTTTCCATGATTTGTATCGTTGTTTGTTAATTTTTCTTTACATATTTTTAAAGATACAAATGAAAAATCTATCGCGAATTTAGGACATTTGATATCTTTTAAAAATTGATAAAAATTACCTGTACCACAACCAATATCTAATATCTTGTATTGTGGTTCAATTGTAATTTTATCCATTATTATTTTATATTTTACTTGCTGTATTTCGCTATAACGCCTATCATAATGCTCCGCTGTTTCGTTATATCGAGATTTTATTATTTTCTTATGCTCCATTTTCTATTTATTTCTTTAATCCATACAATTTAAAAAAACCTAGGCAGTTAGAATTATGCCAACATATTTAAGGATAAAAATAAGAAAGCATCATTAATTGGACAATGAGGAATTCCTACATCTGCCATTGAGGAATTCCTCTCTAAACACGTCTTAATAGTTTTATTCGATTTTTTAATACCTTTTCCATTCGATTTTTCTGATTTAAAGCTTTGCTAATTATTAAAAAGAAAAGAAGCGAAAAGATAGTTTATTTTTTCCATAATTCGGCTTTTAACATATCACGCACCGCAACACGAATGGCCTCACTCCTATTTGGATAAATCTGTTCCTTCACCAATTCTTCAAGCCCTTCGATATAACTCTTAGGAAGATGTACAGTAATCAATTGCATTTTTTATCCTCATTTTATTTTTCATCAAATAATCGTGGAAGGAATCAATTAAAAGTCTGTATTATTCCCATATTACATAGATGTGATATCGAATTATTTTTAGGAAATACAATTTTTCTTAAGGATAGTTTGAGATATTCTTGTGAATTTTATTTGTATACTCAAAAAGAATCAAATTTATGATATTATCGCGTGTTTTCATGACATCTTCTGGATTAACGTAATGTTTCCATTGATCCCATTTTCTAATGAAGTCTATATGATGATCAATTATCATCTCTTTTATTTTTTTTAAACCATTTGCTGGAAAGTGATATATCATTTTTGTCTTTCTACAATGTGCATATTTCGTAGTCATTACATATTCGCAAAAGCCTTTTTTCTCCCATTCTTTCAAAATCTCGCGAATTATTCGATGTGTCGATGAAAAATCCTTTTTACTGCGCCCAGTAATATTCAGTACAACTTTCGCAAGTTGTGTGCTTGGAAAGTTATCACTATGCCATTTAGAATTAACCCCTATTATATATTCACCCATTAACCACTCAATGATTGGCTTTTCTTTGCCCAATCGCTTTTTAATACCTTTTTCAAATGAACTTAATTTTGTATTAGTAGTATTTTTAAGGTCTTGTGGCACCATAGAATTTCTTCTCGGTAGGCTCTGCATGAGCTATAATCGATTGGATAATAAAAAGTTTAGGAAAATTTTCTTTCAAAGTTCATTCAAGAAAATTATCCCTGTATTTTCTTTAATTTGTTTTTTATGTCAGTCGCCATTTTCCTAATATCTTTCGCCTTATCTTTTTCTCCCATTCGTTCAGATAAATCGGCGGCTTTTTCGAGATGCTCTACTGCTTCATTAAAATTTCCTGCTGTTAAGGCTTTATCTGCAGCTGAGATCTCATTATCTCGCTGTTCGCGAAGGACCTTTTGATCGTCTGCAGTTGTCTTTACAGTAGAAGAAGGTGTAGCTGCTGCAGCTGGAATAGTAGGGGCTACTGTGGGAGGCTTTACAGGTTTTTTCTTAGCTATTTTTGCTTTTTCTTTATCTATTAATTTCTTTAAACTATTTGCAACTCCCTCTAATTTTGTTAACCTTTTTTCTTGTCCTGGTGCTCCAGCAGCTATTAAATCCTTTGTTATTTTAATTGCCTCTTGTAATTTTTCATATGCAGCTTCACGATCTTTATTATCTAAGTCTATTTTTGCTTCTTTTCTCAAAAAATTAACTCGCTCAACAAGTTTAAATAATTCTTCATCTGATAAAGTCTTAGTTGGAGCTGCAGATGGCTCTTTTTTTGTAGGAGTTGTCAGTAAAGCTTCTGCAGGGATAGCTTCTTTTGGTTTTTCAATTGGAACCCCAATTTCTTCCAAAAATTCCTCTTCTTCGCCTCTATATACTGATTTCAGTAGTTCAAGATGTCTCAAGGCTAAATTCTGAGTAATATCCTTTTCCATCCATCTTCGTCGAATCGAATCTATTATATATTCTGGGAAAAACGTTGGAAATACAATATCTGTCTTTAAAAATATCCATCTGTTTCCTCTTTTATCTTTAATCTCATCTATTATATTATATCTTTTTAATTCATTAATGAACGGCATTATTTCATCGAGATTCTTTTCGTAGATATCTGGTAACTGATTCATTTCGACATAATTATTTCGTAAAATAGTAATTAGGTTATAATGATTAGGATCTGCCGCAATTTCTGCAATTTGTTTGGAATCTTCGTCAGAAAGTTTATAATCCTTAAAAAATTCATCAACTTTATCTTTATAAATTTCAAATACTTGTTTCATTTCCAAAGGTGCCTTTCCATCTTTTCCCATGGTATAAAATTTTTCAACAGGACAACGCATTGAAAATACATCTTTAATTAAAAAGATACATTTTGCTGTGGAACCGTCCATTGTTTCCACGGGAAGTTCCTCAATCATTTGCGTTTTAAAAAAAGGCGATAAGAGTGCATCCAAATCAAGAACTTCTTCCCCTAATTGATCTGACAACCATTTTCTTAATTCGTCTTTTTGGATTGCCCCTAACCCTAATTTCCGTAAAATAAGTATTCTTCTATTATCTCGGTGAATCATTGCATAACGTTGCTCTTCTGTCATTTCTGTTAGTTTTTGAATGTCTTCAAATTGTTTTGCTAAAAATCTATCAAAATATTTGTCCTTTACATGCGCAATTAATAATGGTGTTACTTCTATTAATGGTTCCTCGTATATATCCGCATTTTCATCCTCATTCAATAGTAAAGCTACATAATACTGACTTCTTCCTTCTTCTGGAAGCCCTGTATAATATGAAGCTATGTATAAATTTTCAATACTCATAGATAGAAAAGATGCTTCACCACCGCCCATCGCGTAAATATATTTCTAAATATATTTATATCGCGTGCGTGGTGAATATGCGCATTATATGATCTTCGCTGATTTTTAATGTTTTTGGGTGCATTCCTTCCACTACAACACCCAATTTATCATCCCAGCGAACCATTATGATTCCATATGGCATTTAACACTGTCACCTCAACTGATTTAGGGGATTTACAAATTATTTTATACTTATTAATTTTCAAAAACGGAATTAAAAGTTTAACTGAGATTGAAAACTGCCTATCAGTAATATTTTATAGAAAATGGATCGTAAAATAAGTGGAAATACCACTAAAGCATATTCATAAGGAGGCTAATTTACCAATTATTTAATAAAAAGGAAAATTTGATGCATTAATTAGCCAAAAAGAGCGCCTAACCCTGTAATTTCTTCTTCTTTCTTTTCTTCTTTCTTTTCCTCTTTTTTCGGCTCCTCTGCAGCTGGAGTAGTAGCTGGTGCAGCAGCTGCTGCAACAGGAACTGCTGAAGTTTTTATAGCCTCATCAATATTTACGTTCTCAAGCGCTGCAACGATTGATTTGGCTTGAGCTGGATTTACTTCGATTCCAACGGATTTTAAAATCGAATTAATATTCGATTCATTAATTTCTTTACCAGCTGCATGCAATAAAAGAGACGCATATACATATTCCATTTTACGTTACCTCCAAAACTTTCATTATCCAAATAAACTTCCTAAACCTAAGTCTTCTGCTTTTTCTTCCTTTTTCTCTTCTTTTTTCTCTGGTTCCGTTGATTTTGGTTCTACCACTTCTTTTGTTCCTACTTTTTGTTTTATATCTGCAGGTAAAGCCTCTGGATTCACCTCAAGTATTTTATTTGATAACGAGAGCGCATTCCCATAGGCTTTAGCAAGGAGGTCTGGGATGGTATCTTTCGTAATAATTCCCGCAGAAAGAACCAAACTTTTCGCAGCCATATGTGCCTTTTGAATAAGAAGTGTAATATTTTCCGACGTTGGAAATGCTATTTCTATGGATAAACTTAATGCATTTGATATTGCAGTCTGAATCTGTTCCATTGTCTTTTCTAGATTGATATCTAAATCGGATTCTCTTAATATAATTCCATTATCATATGCTGCATATAAATTAAGTCCAATTTCCATTGGATTAATATTTAATCTTGATAAAACCAAGGCAAGCATTCGTGATATTTCTTCTCCTTTCTTTGCCACTACTGTATCTTTTTTGATATAAATTGATCCTTGTTTTACCATGGAATCTATTCCAACTTTTTTGAATTCACTGATCATTGGCCCTGGTGGAAATCCTGTGTTTCCTTCAGGTACAATTATGTCTTTTGGAGCAATATCACCCGCTTTTGCAGGGGCTTCAACTTTATTTTCGCTTAAGAAAATTTGTAATTTAAACGGATTCATATCTGTGAAAATATAAGATGTAGAACCACGAATTTCATTAATAAAATCTTGAATACCTTTCTTATTACTTTGTAAGGCAGCAATTTTGAATAATCTATTTTTTGTCATACGAATCGTAATTTTTCCTGCTAATTTTTTCCTGATAGACTGTAATTGCCGCGCTCCTAATTTATTCATACTTGCTAAACAGATTACATCGTACTGGTTGATTAATTCTTTAAGTAAATCTACTTCTTTCAGTTTATATTCCGGTATTTGTTTGGTTGTAGCTGCCATTTTAACCAACCTTCACGTTTATCTTGACAGATGGTCCCATCGTTGTTTTAACATATAATGCAGCGATGTTCCGCAATCCATGTTCTAAATTACTTTCAAGGAAGTTTATCACTGATTGAATATTTTCTGCCACATCTTCGGTAGCCATGTTTATGTTTCCAACTTTGCAATTCACAACTAAATTGTTTCGCATTCGAATTCGAACCATCTTTTTGTATGCATCAACGACAGGGGTCAAATCTGCATTAGGAGGGATTATTCCTTTTCCCTTAGGAGGACCTAACGGCATTTTCCCTGCTGGTCCCAACACTGGACCCAAAGTTTTGGCAAGTGTTGGCATTAAATCGACCCCTGCAATGAAAACATCAATATTTTTTACAAATTTTTTAGCGGCTTTCTTGTCACTTTTCAATTTTTCCAAATCATCTTTATCTAATACTTCAAGCCCCATATTCTTGGCACGAACTTTCAGATCACCAGTGCCAACAACACAAATTTTAAGATTACTGGATACTTCATGTGGTAAAAATACTTCCGCATTGATTCGGTTTTTAGGTTGTTTTAGATCTACGTCTTTTATTTTGACGGAAAGATCTATACTCTCAGTAAAGTTCCGCTTTTTTACCTTTTTCTTCAATTCTTCTATCGCGGCGATGATTGGGGCTTTTTCAATTGGCATTCTTAAATCTCACATTTCTACGTTAATTCTACTTTTGGAATTTATTTTTCAATTCCAAGAATAGGTATAAAAATATTATTGGAATTCATTTTTGAATTAAATCCTCATAATGTATATTTTTTTCCTAAAATCACCTTATATAATAACTTTAATACCTTTTTAATTTATAATTCTTGGTTTAATTGGTCATCATATACGCCATTCTCGATCTCTTTTTGAATTTCTTTAGGATGTTTTCCTTCTACTGTTACTCCCATGCTAACACAAGTACCGGTGATTTCTTTGACTGCTGCTTTTAGTGTTGTTGAGAGAATCGCATTTTTTTTCATTTTTGCGATTTTAATAACAGTATCTAGTGAAATATCTCCTACCATTTTTGTACCTGGTTCAGAGCTTCCTTTCTGTACATTTTCAATTTCTCTTAGGATTAACGCAGAAGTCGGGGGTATTCCCAACTCGATTTCAAATTCCTTTGTACTAGTATTTACTGTGATTTTCACGGGAATCTTTAGACCTGCAAAATCTTTTGAAAGTTCATTGATTTTCTGCACTACTTGGTAAAGATTCACGCCCGTTGGTCCCAATGCGGGTCCTATTGGAGGTCCTGCTGATGCATGACCGCCTTCTACGAGAGCTTCGATTGTTACTTTCTCACTCATTTCATTCCAACCTTCGTGTTGTACTCTGATTATGAAATTATAGTTTTATCATAAAATATCTGAATGAGTGGATATTTTTAAAGCCAAGAAAACTATATATTTAATTCAATCTTGATGGTATTAGCTAAAATCGGATACTATTTAAAATTGTTCTTTTATGAAATAAATTAACTCAATATAGAAAAGAAGGTGAAAAATTTGAAAATCGGTGTAATTTCAGATACGCATGACCATTTAGATAATGCAAGAAAAGCAGTTCAAATCTTCAATGAGGAAAAAGTTGCATATACTTTCCATGCCGGTGATATCATCTCCCCATTTGTTGCTCCACTGGTCTTTAAAGAATTGAAAAGTAAATTATATATTGTTTTTGGGAATAATGATGGTGAATTGCTCTTTTTAACGAAGAAATTCGGAGAAATTGGGGCAGAAATAAAAGGAAATCAATTCTCTATTGAATTAGAAGGAAAAAAAATAGCTCTGTTTCATACACTTGAACCCGAAATTCTTGATGCCGTGATTCAATCGAACAAATTTGCAGTAATCATCTATGGACACTCTCATAATGCAGAAATTAAAAAGATCAATAATACAATAGTCATAAATCCTGGTGAAGCGTGTGGGTATCTTACAGGGAAGGCAACTTGCGGAATTGTAGATCTAGATAAAATGGAAGCAAAAATAATCCATTTAAAATAAGCTACAAGCGAAATCGAAGCTTTGCAATAAAATAACCAGGAGTATCATGGATATCTGGGTAAAATCTTTGTAATTTTTGCCAATTAGGTAAATTTTCTATTTTTTCTCCTGGATATCCATAAAAAAATGATTGTTCAATAATTTCACAATTAAAATTATCAACTAGAAACTTTATGTTCTCTTCATTTTCTTCCGTTGTTAATGTACATGTACAATATACTAATATTCCATTAGGTTTGATATAATTAGCTACAGCTTCTAAGAATTGGCGCTGATATCTAACTAAATTAATAATATCTCTTTTTGTGGTAAAAACTTGTAATTTTGGGCGAACTCCTAACGCGGAACAGGGCGGATCTAATAATATCTTATCCGCACAATGATGGTATTTTTCTGGTAAATTTCGGCTATCACCATGAAAAACTTGGAGATTTTTAATTCCTAATCGAAGAATATGTTCCTTTATCCTTTTAATTCGTGGTTTTGACCGGTCTATGGCTATAATACAACCTTTATTTCTCATTATTTGAGCAATATGAGTTGCTTTTCCGCCAGGAGCCGCACATAAATCCAGAACAAACTCATATGGCTGAGGATCAAGTATTTTTGAGACTAAAATAGATGGAAACGATTGATCGAAAATATAGCCCTTTTTAAAGAGTTGCGATTCCCGAATACTAAAAATTTTATATCTTGAATATAGAATTTTAACGGCTAATCCTTTTTTCAGTTGGAGCATCTCTCTAGCCGTCATCATTGCCTTCCCAGCAGCTATACATTCTCCTGTCTTATCTATTATCGTGACCATATCTCCCAGCCGTATTTTACTTGCTCTTAAAACTCCTGGCGCGAAAAGATCAGCTCCTTGAATCAGACTTTCTGCAGTAAATTTATCAACTACAACTTTCTTTTCATATTCTGGAACTGAGAATGGTCCCTTCACTGGTAAAAGAACTACCTCATCTAATTCAGGATGAATTTCTGCTTGGATATTCATTTCTTGTAAAATTTCTATAACTTTTTCAGAAGTAACCTTTAATGTATTCACTCGAATTGCATAATTCTTAGATGGTTGTTTTAAAGCTTGAATTATTTTTTCAGTTCGTTCGCCATATTTTTCCCAAAATAGATTAATGACATCTTGAGAAAATTGATATTTTTTACTAAAATTTTGAAAATCTTTACACATCGAAATATCTCTACCATCCATGTTCTCCAATTAAAGGAACAAATGCCACTCCACCAACTTTTTTCCGAATAATTTTATTTTCTTTGATTTTTTCTACGAGAACTAGATCCTGATACATATGACGAGCTCCAACTGGAATAACTAATCTTCCCCCTATCTTAAGCTGCTCTATTAAGGGTTCAGGTACTTTAGGTCCTGCCGCGGTAACAAGAATCGCATCGTACGGGGCTTTTTCTGGATAACCAAGTGTGCCATCTCCTATTATTACTGTCACCTTATCTGCATAACCTGCTTTTGCCAAATTTTTTTTTGCAAATTCTGCCAGTTCTGGAATCCGTTCTACTGTATAGACATGGCCAGGATTTGTACAATTTGGCGGCGCAACGATTTCCGCACATATCGCTGCATGATAACCTGAACCTGCCCCAACCTCCAGAACTATATCTCCCTCTTTTAATTCTAATAATTCACACATAATAAATGCCATATGCGGTGCAGAAATCGTCTGTCCATGTCCAATTGGCAAAGGATGATCGTCATAAGCCTGATCTCTTTGATGAGGAAGGACAAAGTCTTCCCTGGGAACCCGCATGAAAGCGTCAATTACCTCTTTACATGTAGCCGTTTTGGAATGTCTATAGTACTCTAGCAATCTTTCTTTCTTCTTTTTTAAATCCATTTCTAGTTCCATCCGATTTTTTTATGCCCATAAACTATATTTAGCTTCAATTGTTATTAAAAACAACCTCGAATTTAGGCGTTTCGAGTGAAACACTATCAAATTGAGATTCTATACGGGCGCGGTCATAAAAATATTCAAGCAACTCATAAATCTACGTTAGAATTCACAAAAGAAACTACTTTAACTAAAAGGGGCGACTGTATTGTTGCTGTGAATTTGAATAAAGGATTATCTGAATTAGATCACTCATTTCTTAATATATGCAAATCTAAAACTTGTAAAATTACTGTGACTATAATGTGCGAAGGCATTTCAGATAAAATTATTGGATATGGACACCCAAATCTATCTTTTAAACATCCATCGGATATAGTCATCCGCAAATCTCAGTTTATTTGTCCGAGAACATTAATGATTAATGCCAATAAGGCTGCTAATGATTTGAATAGAGAATTAGTTGAATCTTTAAAAAATCCCGCATCAAAAGTTGAAATTAAAATACTCGCCGAATTATAACTTATTAAATCATTATTGAATTAAAATATCGATACCAATTTGCCATATATAAGGTGCATATGCACGGACTTTCCGTTTACTCAAAATTTTTCCAATTTTCCGTCCATATTTTTCAAAATAATTTCTTAGATCCTCTAAAAATTCTGTTGGATATTCTGACTCTGGTACAAATTGATAATAATGGATAACCCCATTACTTTTCACTACTTTAGACGCAACATCTAAAAATTCATAAGCTTTAGATGGTAAATTCATGATTATTCTATCAAATTTCTGGTGAAAATTATTTTTAATTACTTTCCTTACATCTCCTTCAAATATTTTAACATAATTTTCAACCTTATTTAA
>SUPS01000140.1 GCA_005191415.1 Candidatus Helarchaeota ASGARD archaeon Hel_GB_A | reverse complement strand
GCTTGGAATATTCCTAAAAACTGAACAGCATTTTTTAAGAAAAATTCTTACTGGGCCATATATTTCACAATTTTTTACGAAAAAAACGTATGAAGAACGAAAAAAATTTGTACAGAATTTTATTCCGGAGAAAATAGCTCAAAAATATATGAGGTTTTTTTCAAAAATATATGAAGAACGAAAATAGTTCAAAAATATGTGAGAATTTTATTCTCTGCTTTCTGAAACAGAAGCTGCAAGAGATTATGGAATAAATTCATTTTGTTTTTCAATCGGATATTTAAATTATAAATAAAATATCGTAAATTTATTGGATTTGTTTGAAAGGCGAGTGTAAAATACTTTTTAGCAAGTCTAAATTTCTCAAGTTGATATAGTGTCTGAGCAATTCTAAAATAATGTTTTGCTAATATTTTTCTAAATTTTTTAATTTCAGTAAAATGATTTATTAAAAATATTTTATAGGTATTTAGACGTTTAGAAAGGTTATCTTTGGTATTTTGCGTAATATGGAAGACATTTACTGGATCTTCGTAATGTGCTTTATAAACTGGTATTTGAATGCATTTATAATTATATTTCTTCAATAATCTTAACATGAATTCCCAATCTATTCCAAAAAATAGCTTCTCATTAAAGAATCCTATTTCCTCAAAGCAGATTTTCTTTATTAATGTACCACAAAGCGCTAGAGTATTGTATTGTAATTGAGCTTTATATAGATCTTCTTTTTTAAGAGATTTATACTTATTGAAAATCAAAATATTTCCATTTTTAATAGAAATCCCTACTCCAATAATAAAACCTATTTCATTTGGGGTATTCTTTATGGCATCAACTTCCTTTTCTAGCATTTGAGGGAAAAATTCATCATCATCATCAAGAAAGGTGATATATTTCCCCTTACTTAATTTAATACCTTCGTTTAATGCGGCGCTTTTACCTCTATTTTTTATGAATTTAATGTAAGAAATACGCGGATCTGTAAATTTAGCGACTATCTTACTAGTCTCATCAATGGAACCATCATCTACTATAATTAATTCAAAATTTTGGGAAGTTTGATTCAATACACTTTTAATTGCACGAGGTAATAAGTTTGCTCTATTATATGTTGGAATAATTACGCTGACCAGTGGATGTTCGTTTTTCATTTCTATTTCATTATTCAAGTTACAACCCAAAATTTTCATTTCTATTTCATTATTCAATGAAATATTCAAGGAAAAGGTTCATTATTCTAATCATAATCATTGACATAATAATGATTTCTTGAATCTTAATCCTTAAGTTATCTGTTTAAATAGAAAGAAAAACTTAGAGAGAATCCCAAGAATCCCAAATGTGATTTCATTGAATTCTGATGAAACTGTAGTTACTGCCTTGAAAGGGTCTATCTATTTTTTAATATTGGCATGGTTTTCAACGGGAATTAATTTTGTAACTAATATTATATTGGCACGCCTACTCTTTCCTGAAGATTTTGGTATTAGTTCGATTTCTTTTACAATAATTGGGATTTTTTCTATGTTTATTGGATTTGGCCTAGGACCTGGAGTAATTCAATCAAAAAGAGAAAAGAATACACTTTTTAGCACTTTTTTTTTCATAGAACTCATAACAACAACTTTAATAACACTATTAATTTTTAGTCTTGGAGGAATATTTGCCAATTTATTTATGGATATAAGGATTAAACCAGTTATACAAGTGTTGTGCATTTATATATTTCTCTTTGGAATCAATTCTATTCCAAAAACATATTTAACTAAAGAATTAGAATTTAAAAAAATTACTTTAATAGAAAGTTTTAGTGTAATAATCAATTTGAGTTTCAGTGTAAGTTTGGCATTATTTGGATTTGGATTTTGGAGTTTAATTTATGGTCCACTTATGGCAATAATTTTTCGTAGTATTTGTTACTGGATTTTTGCCCCAATTTTGCCAAAATTTTCAGAATTTAATTTAGAAATTTTAAAAGAATTATTAAAATTTGCATTTCCAATTTTATTCGCATCTATTGTGATATTTTGGAATACACACATTGATGATATAGTTATTGCCCAGGTGTTAGGGTTAACTTTTTTGGGGCTGTATTCTCTTTCCTTTAAACTTAGCAATTATATTACTACTCTGATTTCACATCCAATTTCTAGGGCGATGTATCCTATCTATTGTAAAATTCAGGATGATAACACTGAATTGAAATTAAATTTTGAAAATAACTATAGAATGATTTTGACAATTACAGTTTTTATTACTTTCTATATGTTAATTAACGCAAAGTTTATTATCTCCTTCATTTTTGGAGAAAAATGGCTTCTTTCTATTCCAATTCTACAAATATTAATATTTGAAGGATTTTTACGGTCACTTGCTTCTATTTCGGGTAATGTATTTCAGGCACTTAATAAATATTATTGGGTTGTAATAACAAGCATTATCTATTTCTTTTTAATGACACCCTTAATGATTATTGCAACAATTAATTTTGGAATTATTGGAACAGCATTAATTGTTACAATAACATATACACCAATTTTTTTTATTTCCTATTTACTTTTAAGAAAATATGTTAAATATAACATTATTAAAGATACAATCATCCGCTTCCTTAGTGTAGGAGTAACAATTCCCCCAATGCTTTTAATCATTTATTTTTTCAGTGACTATACATTTCTCGTTCTTATTCTCAATTTAGCAATAGCTCTAGCAATATATTCATTGATTGTTAATTATTTAACTAAAGGAGAGTTTGTGAGAGAAATTAAGGAGATATTTAACATATTTTTAAAAAGACAATCGAGTTTTTAAGCAGAAATTTGACTATTTGATTCTTTAAACATATTTATATAAGATTTTTAAAAGTGAACGGCCTATATGTTTTGGTGTAAAGCGTTTTTTGAAAAGATAATAGCCGTTCAAAGCTATTTTTTTTCTTAAATTATTATCTTCTTTTAAGAGAATAATAGCCTCAGCCAATGATTTGCCATTTCCTCGTTTACATAAAAGACAATTTACTTCATGGGTTAATATTTCTCGAATTGCGGTAGAATCGCCTGTAATTATTGGTTTAGCCATTGCTAAGGCATCATATACTTTATTCGGGATGACATTAGCGGCCTTTCTCGTTATGCCAAAAATTCCCAAACAAATATCTGAAATATTGATATATTCAATTAATTTAGGATAGGAAACGGGTGGAATAAATTCTAAATTAGTTAATTTCATAGTTTTCTTTAACTTTTGAACATAATTAAACATTTGTCCTTTTCCAATTAATCTGAAAACGATTTCTTTATCTTTTTGTAATTCTTTTGCTGCTTTTAGAATATATTCAATTCCATGTAATGGAGTATAGCTTCCATAGAATAAAACACAAAATTGATTTGATTTTTTTGATATATTTTTTGGAACTGCAATAGAATCATCTGCTCCAATGAAGATTCGCTCATAATTTTTGTTTTTTAAGGGAAATAGTTCCTTAAAATAATTAATATGTGCATTTGTATCTAAGATAATACAATCTGCAAATCTTAAAGTAAATAATTCTCGATAATATAGAAATTTAGCTCTCAGAGAATTTATATCAACAATTTTCCTATCAAATACTTGCGTGTCATATTGTGAGATAAGTGCATCAAACAAAATCGGCTTTTTTTTACTCAATCTTGCTAAAAAAACTTCATATCTTCTATTATAGGAATAGCCGACTAATATTGCATCATATTGTATTTTTAATGTTCTAAAATAGCTCTTAGGGTAATTTCGAAGATTTGTTGAAAAATTCACCTCCTTAATTTCGACGCCATTTAATTTTAAACCCTTTAAAAATATTGAATTTCGAGAATAGTCCCTTTTATAAGATCCAAAGTAACAAATTTGCATTGAAGATCCGTTTAATCCGTTTTTACAATATAAAATGACTATCTTATTTTCATCTCCTTAAATTTTTTGGTCTCTTGTCAAAAAAGAAGTCAAAAAAGAAGGACGAACAATTAATCTTGTCTTATTAATTATTTTCTTGACTAATTTGTTTGGTAAATTATCCTACCTTAAATTCAAGCATCGATTTTGGCTGAATAATTGATAAGCAAAGATAATAAAATTATAACCTCAATATTAAAAACAAAGAAGAAAACCATAGAAACTAAATAATTTTAATTGAGAACTAAAGGAATTATGTGAGTATCGTGAATATTTTGTTTATCTTACCTCAAATTCATAAAGGAGGAGGACAGGCGATCCAGGCATTGAATTTAGCTGAGCAGTTAATAAGCAAAGGTAATAAAATTATAATTTTAACATTTAAAACGAAGAAAACGACCAAAGAAATTAAACAATTTTTAGGAAAAATCCCAATTTATTATTATAAAGTGGAATTAAATTATCGAACCTTTTTTATTATTCCGAGTTTAATAAAAACGGCTAGAAAGCTGATAAAAGATTGGAAAATTGAGGTGATTCAAAGTTTTGACCCACATCTGAGTAATTTATTTGCTGTCATTTTAGGAAAATTGACAAAATTACCTGTAATTTGTAGGATTGGGGCGATACACAGATATTTTTATGAAAACAAATTATTAAATGGAAATGTTTTCATGAAAATAATGTATTATACAAAAATTCCTTCTCTTTTTTTGATGTTTATGGAATACTTTACCATTAGAGAAACAAAAGTTGTAATCAGTAATACAAAATATGTGTTAAAGGCATTGAAACAGTCTTTTTTTCTCAAGTCATGCAGATTTAATTGGAAAGTTATTCCAAATGGGGTGAATATACGAAAATTCTCTCCAAATAAAAAAATACCATTGAATATCTCGCAAAAATTTGAAAATAAGGAAATAATTCTTTATCTTGGAAGGATTAATAAATTTAAAGGAATCGAGATTTTAGTTCAAGCTTTAGCAAGATTAGAACATAAAATTCCAAATATACATTTGATTATCATTGGTTCTTATCAATTAAATTATAATTATTATAAAGAATTACAGAAATTAATAAAAAAATTAAATTTGTTTAGTAAAATTAGCTTTATGGGGGATTTACCTCATAAATTTGTTCCAGATTATCTTTCTTTATCAAAATGTTTAGTTTTTCCATCTTATTCGACTCAAAGACCATTTTTTGAAGGATGTCCAAGTGTAATTTTAGAAACTTTGGCTAGTAAGTGCCTTGTAATTGCATCAAAAATAGGAGGGATACCTGAAATAATACAGCATGAAAAAACAGGATTGCTTTTTGAACCAAAAAACTATTTAGAATTAGCAAAATTGCTTCATTCAGTTTGGGTTCATCCTATAAAAACGCAGAGAATCGTTGAAGCTGGAAGAAATTTAATTATGAGAAAATATGCTTTCAAGCATATAGTTGAGAATTATTTGAAAATATATGAACAATTTAAAGCTGGAGCCTAAGAAATAATTGAGGTATGGAACGTATTATCGGTATGCATTGATAAAAAAATTGAGATTAACTAAATATATTCGATTGTTAGATAATTGGTTAGATATTGGATGCTATGATGGGGCAATTTTACAAGCAATTGATGTTCTAAAAAAAGTTGGAGTTGATTTGGATCCAATTAAACGACAAAATATTCCTATTTTAAAGGCTGTCGCGGAATATTTACCCTTTCAAAACAAAGTCTTCAAAATAATTACGGCTTTCGATGTCTTAGAACATATTAAAAATGATAGGCAAGTGATTTCTCAAGTAAAGGGTAAATTAAAAAAAGGAGGTATTTTCATTTTTACAGTTCCACATAAATATGAAAAAATAATTCCAAGATTAATAAAGAATTGGTTAGTTTTTCATAGATGGAAGCATATTAGGCTTGGTTATACCGAAAAGGAATTGGTATCACTATTTTCAAATGAGTGGAAGTTAAAAATTGTTCATTGGGACACAAGAATTTCGAGTTTATTATATTTTCCACTTCAATTAATTTGGAAATTTTCACAAGAATTTGCGAAAAGAATCATTAATATGTTAATACAAATTGAGTTTATAAGAACGAAAAAAAGTTCATCACATCATGGGCATCTTGTAGTGATAGCAAGGAAAATTGAAAAATAAATGGTATTTGAGGCGAGTGAAATGCCAAAATTATTACATATGGGATGGAGCCTCATGGCTCTATCTTTTTTTATTATATTGTTTGCAATGTTTGGATTAATTGTTATTGAAATAATCAAACTACTCTTTTCAAATCCTCAATCCTTCTTAGATTTTTTCATATGGCCATTATCAGTTGGGGGAGTTATTGGTATTGTTGGTGAATTTACCTGGCTTTGTTTTCTCTGTGGCGCAATTTTATTGATCCTACACGTTCTTAAGAAAATTCTCACGACAGAAAAACGTCCTAAAGTTGTTGGCGCTGAAAAAATTGATAGAAAAGATGTCAAAGTAATTACGGTAATACCAGCTTACAACGAAGAATTGAATATAGGTGATGTAATTACTAAAGCGTTCAAGCACTCAGATCAAGTGATTGTAATAAATGATGGATCAACGGATGAAACCGAAAAGAAAGCGAAAGAAGCTAGAGCGCTGGTTAAAAGTCATATCGTCAATAGGGGATTAGGAATAACGATTCGCGATGGAGTTACAGAAGCTTTAAAATTGGGAGCAGATATCATTGTCATAATTGATGCCGATGGACAATATGACGCTGACCAAATCCCAGATCTTCTGAAACCGATATTAGATGGAAAAGCCGATTTAGTTTTAGGATCAAGATTCATGGGAACCATTTCCTATATGCCACGATTAAAACGATTTGGAAACAAGATAATCACCTTGATAGTCAGAAATTTGATGAACATAGATATAACTGATGCACAAACAGGTTTTCGGGCAATTAAAAGAGAAGTGTTTGAGCATATTTCATTAGCTGCAGATTACACATATACTCAAGAAATGATCATTAGGGCTGTAGCAGAAGGATTTCATATTGAGGATGTTCCCGTTAATTTTTATAAACGTAAGAGCGGAAAATCGCGATTAATCCGTGATCCAGCAGAATATGGATTAAATACGGCTATGACCATGCTAAGAGCATACAGAGATTATCGACCTATGACTCTTTTTGGCACAATTGGAGTACTTATGATGCTTATTGGAACATTAATTGGCCTTTACATTGTGTATGAATTTTTTGTCCTTGGGACTTTCGAAACAGGACAACGATTAGTAACGCTTTCTGCTTTAATGATAATGAGTGGAATTCAAGTCCTTCTATTTGGTTTAATGGCAGATATGATGTCTCGACAATTTATTAGGAAACGAACAGTTCTAAGGGATTGATTTATAATGAAAATAGCTATTATTATTGGCACTCGACCTGAAATTATAAAAATGGCACCAATCATCCATTTTTGTACAAAAGAAAATTTGAATTTTTATATCATTCATACTGAACAACACTATGACAAAGGATTATCTGAACAATTCTTTGATGATCTCAATTTAAGGAAACCAGATTATTCTTTAAACGTAGGTTCTGGGACACATGGAATGCAAACGGGAAATGCATTAATTGGAATAGAGAAAATTTTGATAAAAATTGTTCCTGATATTGTTCTAGTCCAAGGAGATACCAATACTGCATTAGCAGGAGCTCTAGCAGCGGTTAAACT
This sequence comes from Candidatus Helarchaeota ASGARD archaeon Hel_GB_A, assembly GCA_005191415.1. Lineage (GTDB taxonomy): Archaea > Asgardarchaeota > Lokiarchaeia > Helarchaeales > HEL-GB-A > HEL-GB-A. The sequence continues at coordinate 2,564 of SUPS01000140.1, read as the reverse complement.
TCACATTCCAGTCGGACATATTGAAGCAGGGTTACGATCTTATGATTTACGGATGCCTGAAGAACATAATCGTCGGCTTATTGATCATATAAGTAGTTATCTATTTGCACCTACTGAAGAAAATTTCAAAATATTAAAGGGAGAAAATGTATGGGGCGAAGTGTTTATTACAGGTAATACAGTTATCGATGCATGTATCAGACATTATAAAATCGCCTTAGAACGATCATCAATTAGAAAAATTCTTAGATTTAAAAAATTTGTGCTCTGTACTATTCATCGAGCTGAAAACATCGATGATTTAACAAATTTACAAAACATAGTGGAGATATTAGTAAATTTTCCCGATAATCTTGTATTACCAATTCATCCACACACTAAAAAACAATTAGAACTACACAACTTGATAACCAAATTAAAAACGCCTCATATTCAAATTATTCCTCCTGCAGGATACTTGGATTTACTTTGGTTATTAAAGCATTGCATGTATGTATTATCAGATTCTGGAGGAATTCAAGAAGAAGCTACAGCGCCTGTGTTTAATAAGTTTGTTTTTGTTTTAAGGGAGAAGACAGATAGAATTGAAGCTGTGAAAAAGGGATTCGCTATGGTCCTGGGTACCATACCACAAAAGGTATTATCTGAAGTTCAAAAAAATAAAGATAAAATTATTAATTTACCGAAAAAACCGTCTCCTTATGGAGATGGAAATGCCGCACAAAAAATTATCCGTGTAATTCAGCAAAAATTACATTAATTTTTTTCGACCAACACCTATATAGATAATATCAGTTGGAATCTCTTTAAGATTAAAAATATTCCTTCCATCCACTATGATCAAAGGAGTAGCGGTCATTTTTTTTAAGTTCTCTAATTTAATTCTTTTAAATTCATCATGAGCCGTGATAATAATTATACAGTCAGAGTCTTTTACTGCCATTTCAAGAGATTGCATACAATTTGATTCCTGAAGGAAATTCAACTGTGAAATATCTTCTTGTCTAATCAGAGGATCATAAATAGACAATTTAGCTTTTAATTGCGTTAATATTTGAATGATAGAAATGGCTGGAGACAATTGAAAATCATGAACATTTGGCTTGTAAGTAACGCCTAATATTGCAATTTTCGCATTTTTAACCGATTTTTCAGCTTGATTTAATGCCTCAAGAGTTAATTCAATGATGTGCTGAGGCATACGATCGTTTATTTCTCGAGCCATTCGAATCAAATAGGGGACAAATCCTACCTTAATCGCTTCTTGAATAAGATAATAAGGATTTGCAGGAAGACAAGGTCCTCCCACGCCTGCACCTGGATAATGGGGCTGAAAATTCCATTTAGTAGATGCAGCTTCAATAATCTCGATAATATCAAGCCCCAATTTTTCGTAAAGAATCGCAAGTTCATTAAATAAAGCAATGTTTACGTCTCTGAATATATTCTCTGTTAATTTAACAGCACAAGCTGTTCTGTCGTTGCTTACTTGGATTATTTCGGCATCTGTGATGTATTGGTAGAGTGCAGTGGTTATTTCAGTAGATTTTTTTGTGTAACCTCCAATAATCCGGGGAGTACTCCTAAAATTTGTTATTATTTGCCCTGGATTCGCGCGTTCTGGACAACATGCAATTCCATAATCTTTTCCTGCTTTTAACCCTGTATTTGTTTCAATAAGGGGAATCATTACGTTTTCAATTGTCCCTGGAGAAATTGTACTCTCAACAATGATTAAATCATCTCTCTTTAAATATCGTAAACCCATATTACATACTTGAATGATATTTGAATAATCTGGAACTTTATCTGCTTTCACAGGTGTCGGTACACAAATAATAGCCACATCAGACTTATTCATTGCATCTCGGGAATCACTTGTGATAAAGAAATTGTTATTCTCCAGAACTTTTTTCAATAATTCAGCTAAACTAGGTTCATCGATATGCGCATTTCCTGCTTTAATTAATTCAACTATAGATTTTTGAGTATCTACACCATAAACAATAACTCCTTTTTCTGCAAAAAGAAGTGCAGTCGGTAAGCCGATTCGACCTAATCCGAATACTGCAACTTTAATTTCTCCATTCTTTAATTTTTTCGGTATTTTTTCTTTTGGTAAATTCATAATTGGCATTTTATCCAGTCCTCTTCGATTGAAACCAATCAATTGTTTCTTTCAAACCTTGTTGTAAATCAAACTGAGGAAAATAATTCAAAAATTTTTTTGCTAATGTAATATCAGCCAGACTGTGTAAAATATCGCCTGCTCTAGGTGGTTGAAATTGAATTTTGATTCGAGATTTGTTACACAGTTTTAGAATCAATTGTGCTAATTCTATTATGGATATCCGTTTCCCAGTTGCGATATTAAATACACGTCCTATTGCGGTATCTTTTGTAGCTGCTAATAAATTGGCTTCCACCACATCCTTAACGAAAGTAAAATCACGTGTTTGAGTACCATCTCCAAAAATAATTGGAGATTGATTTTGCAATATTCTTGAAATAAATATCGAAATAACACCACTATAGGGACTTGCGACTTGATTTGGTCCATAAAC
>SUPS01000139.1 GCA_005191415.1 Candidatus Helarchaeota ASGARD archaeon Hel_GB_A | reverse complement strand
CTATAGTTCTATCTTATGAAGAAATGATTACAAATTGATATAGAAAACCTAATGATTTTCTAAAAGTCGTATTAGATTTTCTAAGAATCATATTGAATAAATACCTATGAATTAAAAGAAACTTTAAAATGGATAAAAAATCTACGATGAGATATCCATATGAAAAAGGGATTGGTGATATTCAGTGTCTGATGTGTTTGAGAGTCCATCAGTTGAAAGATTGGTAACTGGTGGAACTTATATCATGGGATTTAGTGTGCTGGCCGGATTAATGGGATGGATTGTTCTGATTGTTGCCAGTCGCTCAGATATAGGGGTCGGAGCTGAGCTTCTTGGATTTTTAACAACCGCAATGGCATTGAATTTTATTAGTATATCCATATCGGGCGGTTTTAATCAGGCACTTTCTAAATATATTTCAGAAGCTTTAGTTGAATCGAAGACAAAAGCCTTATCTTATGCAAAATCGGGATTTTTCTTGTTCAATATAATTGGAATCATTTTGTTTAGTATATTTTTTGCGATAGCAATTTGGATCTTTCCAAATAATTTTGCATATGCCATGGTTTTTGGCATTGTAGCAATCTCCTATTATTTAACGTTTCTCGGCAATAATTTCGTAGGAAATATTGCAGCGGTTCATCGCTTTGATCGAATTGGAATGGCGGTATTTGGAGGAAGTATAGGAGGCGCAATTGTAGCTTTAGGAATCCTCTTTTTTGTACCAAAACCATTAAATGCGATCCTTCTCCCTTTAATGCTTATTGCGAATGTCATTATTGGAACTATTTTAAATTTCTATTATGCACAAAAGTCAGTTCCATATAAAATAACTTCTACTTTCAAAGGCGCAGATCGAACTCAAACAATTCAGATTTTAAAGTATGGATTGTATAGCTCCATCCCAAACATAATCTATTCGGGAACCATACTTTGGATTCAAACGCTATGGTTTTCCGGATTATTAGGTTTTGCCACCACCGTAGTGAGTGCCAATGGGATTATCATTGGATATGCAAGCGTGGCGCTTGCGATTTGCCAAATGGGGTGGCCACAAATTCCTGCCATTTCGGAGGCAAAAGCCATGAATAATTATGAATTAATAGATGATTATATGGAAAGTACATTGCATAATGGATTTAACATGAGTATTTTTCTTTTAACGATCTATATTGGATTATCTTATTTGATTCTCCAATTATTTCATGGACCAGAATATTTATTCGCCCAAATTCCATTTATAATCTTGTCAATTGGCGTAGCTATAGTTGGAATTGAATTTCTTATTTGCACGCTCTTAATAGGGCTTGGAGAAGGAAAAAAGGCGGCAATTCTCATTCTCTCAATCACACTCATCCAAATTACTTTAGTTCCAATTCTTATTATTTTTTTAAATAGTAATTTCGGAATGGAAGCTTCCCTTTATGCGGGACCGTTGAGCCTTTTAATTTCTTCACTCGCCGCTTTTCCATTTGCCTTTCGATATATGATAAAATATACACGAAATCCTCCTAAAGCTTATTTGAGTATTCTTTGGAAGGCAACCTTGAGTATGGTTCTGGCTCTTGGGTGTTATGGTTTATTTGAATGGTTGGTTTTCCCTCATAGTAGTTTGATCATCGATATGGCAATTGGTTTATTTGTTAGAGGGGCTATTCTTTTTGGGTTTTTCCTCCTCTTTATGCTAATTTTTGCTGGACTTAATGATGCAGATTTAGACATATATTTGAAGTATGTAGGCCCTCTAGGTATTCTTATAAAACCAATGCGAGCGCTCCTTCATCGTTCTCCTTTTTATGAACCAAAAATATCCTCACAATCAAAAAAATGAATTTTTTGCGTTTAAAAAGACGTTTAACAAGTTTTCTGAAGAAGCCACTTTTTAATCTTTTTTGAACAATGGAAGAAGTATATGAGACGGATACTGAGAATTATGGTAAATTTTTTGATTAGCTGTAATGTAGTCCTTTTCGTTTTGCTCGCCAGCTAGATTGGAGTTAATATCAAATTTAGGAAAGTTACTTGATGAAATTTCAAGCCGTATTCGGTGATTTTTCGGAAAATATACCGCAATATTACCTAGGTTGATTTCATATTTGTAAACTTTACCTGGCTCGATTAAAGTTGGATTTTTTAAGTCGCCTTCTCGATAACGAGCGCGAACACCATCATCTAAAATATTTATTGCCTTCTTACCATTAGGCGATACATCTACGAGTTTAGCCATAAAATCCGTATCTTTTGCAGAAGATGCAGCATAGAGAATTACTTTCACTTCGCCGATGATCTCAATGCCTTCTGTCAATTTCTCGGAAGTATAAACTAGAACGTCACTCCGTTCTTCGATCTTAGATTGGTCATGAGGTCCGCTCACGAAAAACAGGTGGCGTCCCCCTTTCGTTACAACGGGATTGGCAGGATCGAAAACATATTCGTCTTGGGGTTCATCTTTTGGCTCTTGTTCGGAAAGGACGCCATCTCCAAATCTTGAATTAGCCTTCCCATTTGAATGAAGATAGAGCTTTAAGGGGGTAGTTTTCGGAGGCCATGATTTAAAATAGCGCCAAATCTTCCGGTTCAGGATATAAATCTGCAATGGAGGAATTTTCGAGATATCTTTCTTTCCTTTCTTTAGAAAATAGTTAAAGTACCACATAGGCATAAAGATTCGTGCCATTTCAATCAGATCTTTCATATGTAGTCTTGTACTCATGTATCCTTTATCATTGAATGCCATATCCATACCACCATGCGCCCAAGGTCCTATAACCACTTTGTAATTAGTTTTGAAGTAATCCGGTGCCGCTTTTTGAATTGCCTTGAGATCTCGCATAAATTCCTCTTGAAACATATCGTAATGACCAGCTATTACCAACATAGGTATCGTAGGCTTAAAATCAAACCCAATGGCATGAGGAAATAGTAAAGATTGGGGATTCACCGTTCGGTCATAGGTAACGGCTTTCAGTAACTTTCGAAATTCGCCTTTATCCTCTTCACCCACTCGTAAATCAAGACCTATTTTTTCATTGATCGTAGCAATAATTTTGGCAGGATCTTCCAGTTTTGATAAATCATCAAAATGGAGGATATAGCTCTTTTCACCTATTTTTTCATTATACAAATTTAATAAGGGATATTTAGATAGTCTCTGGGGAATTTTCCATTCATCTTCAAACATTCCAACGATACTTTCCAATTCATAATATTTCGTGATACTATTAAAGACGCAATAAACAGAAGCACCCATTCCGAGGGGAACCAGCCCGTAAGGATGATAGAAAATGTTATGGTACGACGCCATTCCTGGATTTAAGCAAGTTACGAGGTCTTTATCCTCTTCAGACATAGCAGCTGCAATTGCTAACTGCGTGATCCCGAAGTAAGACATCCCCCACATGCCAAGGCGATTATTATACCAAAAACGTTTAGAAATCCAACGCACAGTATCGACACCATCGTAACCTTCAAACATCAAAAAAGAATTGGTGCCGTATGGTTTAGAATGAGCACAGCCTCGGGTATCTTGCAAGACCGTAACATACCCCATAGACGCAAGGAAATATCCCAGGATGCTGACCATATCCTTCCAATATGGGAGCCGAATTAGAATGGTAGGGGCTTTATATCGGTCTTGATAAACGGGTTTTGGAAGGTAGATATCGGTCGCTAATTTGCCTCCTAAAGATGTGGGGATTAAATATTCTTTTAATCGAACTACTTCATAAACGGGAAGTTCGAGACCAAAAAATCGTAAAAGGCGTCCCGCAAAGACTTTTATCAACTTCAACAATGGTTTTTGGATATAATTTATCATTTTATTCATTTTTGCCATAAAAGTAGCAGTAAGTTTATTGAAAAATTTGCTCTTAACCATAGAAAATTGATCAAGAATCCATTCTACGTCTTTACTATCAAATTTGTTTTTTTCTTTCTGCCCCATTTTAGATCATCCAGTTTGTTTTGATAGCTAACAATAAGGTTCAAATCTTATAAAAAGAATTTCTAGGGAAAAGAGATTTTGTAAAGTAAAAGAAGAATATTTTTTTGACTTTTTATGTTAATAATTTTCGCTCAAGTTTTTCTTTTTCCATTTTATTGATTTTTTCTTCAAGAGCTGAAATTTCTGCGGATTTTTCAGAGATTTTTTGCTGTATTTTTTTATTTTCTTCGAGAATGGCATTGATATTACAAAGAATATTGGCTTTCTCCTGTTCAATTGTCTTAATATTTGATTTCATTTTTTGAATTTCCTTTTCCTCTTTGCTTAAACTTTTTTCAAGAACTTTCAGTCCTTTTTTATCTTCCTTAATTTCGCGTTTTAGTTCTTTTTTCACTTTTTTTTCCATACATTTTTGTAGTTCTTCTTTTTGCCGCTCTATATTTTTCTCGATCTCTTCTTGAATGACATCACTGAATTTTAATTCTTTTTGTTTTGCTTCGATTTTACCTTCTATTCTTTGTATTTCTTGATCAAGGTTTGAGATTTCCTGTTTTTTCTGCGCAATTTGTTGTAGGTTGGCTTCAACTTTTTGTTGGAACTTATTTAGCTCGGCCTTTAGTTCGCCTAGTGTATGCCGTTCTAATGATAGCTTGTCAGTATCAATTAATTCTTCGATCCGATCTAAATATCTTCGAATAGCTGAAATTTTGGGTTTTTCTTCACCTTTTTGAAAGAACAGAGCTAAATTACTTCGCTCACCTAATTTTAAGATTATGAATACTAAATCTGCGGTTTCATAGATTAACCTTTTGTAAGGGGTCGATTTCAAATTTGTCAATTTAAATAAATTTTGTATATGTTGCAAACATTCCGAAAGATTTTCTCCTAATTGAGGAATATTTACGGGCTGCTCAAATGTTGTCTGAAAGATTGTGCCATCATCGTAAAACATTACAAAATGGACTAATTCTGGTAAAGCCTCTTTTATTCGTTCTATACTTTTAAATAGCATTTTATTTCCGTCCTACTCCAATAATTTGCATAATAAAATTTTTAATTTTGGTTAGAATTTTCCGAACCAATAAATTTAGCTCGGTTATAAAATCACGTCTTTTAAGTTTCATCCAATACCTTCGAAAGAGTAATTCCTCTTCTTTTTTCGTATATGCCTTCAATTTTCGAAGGACGTTTCCCATAAAGAAAATGAGGATGAAAATTGCGAAAATTAACATTCCAATTATAATATCATTCAGTAAGATGAAATAAATAGAAATTGCGATTAATTGAATAATGGTTGCAATGAATCCTAACTTAAAGAATTGCGAATAAGTAATTGGGCGTTCATTTTGCTCAGCTAAATTCATAACTAAGATATTATCCCCTAATGGTGTCAAATTGTCTCCTAGATTCGCTCCAAATGCCAAGCTGTAATAAGAGGCATTAGCTTCTGATGGAGTAAATCCCGAAGACATGACATCTACTATAGGAATTAATACTTTCGTTATAGGTATATTATCAATGGTACTACTTAAAAATGCGGATGCCCACAAGATGAATAAGATTGCGACAAGGGAATTACTTCCTGTCAGCCCAATGAAACCTGCGCCAATCCAATCGATAACCCCGACAGATTCCATTGCACCTGTAATAACGAAAATACCTAAAAGATAGAGAATCAATTCTAAATCAATGTTCTTAATTATTTCACGGCCATTTAATTTGCTTATAATGACTAAACCAATGCCCCCACTAATCGCGATGATATCAGAAGATAGGATTGTAGGCGGAATAACTGCAAAACAAACCATTGTAATTAATAGCACGAAAATTGATTTGTAAAATAACCGTTTATCAGGAACATAGTTCCATATGTTGAAGTCCTGTAAAACTTTTGTGAATTTTTCTTTCGGAATCATCAACTTATTTCGATAAAAAAAGCGAAAAAATGCGATAGTAATCCCAAAAAGAACCAAAGCAAACAACCCGACATTCAGAAAAAAATCACCAAAAGAAATTCCAGCATAGGTGGTGATTAGAATATTAGGTATCGAAGAGATAGAAAACATGATTCCACCCACATTAACCAAAATTGCCTCCGCTATAATATATGGACTTGGATTTATGCCCAAAATTCGAGATGCCACAATTGTTAGGGGAATTAAAATGATAACCGTGAGGATATTATTCAGAATAGCGGATAAAAATAATGAGAGAGAACATAACACAAAAAGTAGATAAAATGGTTTTCCATTACTTAGTTGGATTAATTTAAAGCCTATAACTTGAAATACACCAGAAGAATGACAAATCTGGACAATAAAAAGCATTCCAATGATTAGAATTAAAGCTCTGAGATTTACATATCCATCTGCACTTGTACCAAATAAAAATTCGATGAATACAATGAAATCTTGTTTTTCAATAAAAGTAAGAACGAAATATGTAACTAAGGCACCAGCTAGAACCGCGATTGCTCGATTCAATTTATTAGTAAGGATTAGAATTATTGCACCTACGAAACATGCGAAGATTATGATTGCGCTAATTAGCAGTTCAACTCACTCTCCTACGATGTTATATGCTGCAAGCTAATGCCTAATGGTATGAAAGGTGAGAATAATCAGAGGTTAAAATTGGAAAATTCTGAGATATAATAAGAATTCTAAATTTTAAAAGTTCTCGTTGAATAAATATTAATTAAAACTAGATTAAAGATTCTCAACTTTTAGATATTCCATGGATGAGTAAAGATATTAATTAAGGGTTCAATTAGACTCTTCTACACGATAGCTTTTTAAAGAGATAGTTTTAAAGATAAACTGAGGATTTGAGATGAGTAGCAAGTCCAGAACTTGGAAACAGTATTTTTGGTTGATAATATTAGGAATTATTGCGGCGATAATTGCACCCACAATCATTTGGTTTCCTGATTTTTGGTTGACTGTATGGATTGTCATTGAACCATGGTTGTGGTTTATTCTTTCAATTGTGGGAATATTACTCATTTACAAATTGATTTCATTTTTAATTAATAGATATGCCAAACGACATGAAAAATTTCCCAAAGATGCTGCGAATGGGCTTATTTTATTCGTGCGTATTATCGTGGTCTTTGCAATCATCTTTGTTGTTTTACCAGCTTTAGATGTTCCAAGTGAATATTTGGTGGATATTTCAACAGTTCTTGCCACAGCAATAGGGTTTGCTTCAACTATTGCCATTAGCAATATAGTTGCTGGATTCTATATGATTATCTCTCGTCCCTATAAAATTGGAGATTATATAAATGTCGGCGGCTCTATAGAAGGAGTGGTCCAAGAGGTAGGATTAAATTATTCAAAGATCGTTGATTCAGATGGGACAATTTATCAAATTCCGAATAATAAACTATTTTCTTCAAATATTGTAAATTTTTCATCGGAACCAGTCCAAGAAAAAAAAGAAGAAAAATCGATAGAGGACAAACTCGTTTCAATCTGGATGGATGTGATGGTTGAAAAGAAAATAGAACGATACATTTTCGATATGGAATTGACTTTCGATATAGAACCAAATGAATTAATAAAAATACTGGATCAAATCTGTGATCGTTGGGAGAAGAAATTTGGCTACAAACCGCGTTATTTCTTCTATAATTTGGGGGCACGGGCAATCATTCGATGGGCTTTATTTGCAGAGAATCCCGAGACGATTATGAATAATAAATCAGCATTTCTTGAAGATATTTGGTTTTCTGTATATCCTGAAGAAGAGGAGGTTAATTAATTATGGCTTTTTTTGGAATCCTATGGTTAGATATCTTGATATTAATCAGTGTTACAGCATGTCTTCTTGTAATTTATAAATTTATTGTGTATTTAATTAAGCGCGCTGCTAAAACTGGTAAAATACCTATGGATGTGGTGAATGGGCTAAAACTATTTGTTCGGCTTGTTATCGTTATTGCAATTATTATCCTAATAATAACATTTACTGAATTGCCTCCCGAAGTAACATTGGCAATTTCAGCAATTATCGGCACAATTATTGGCTTCGCATCCATTCAAGGAATCCAGAACTTTGTATCGGGTGTATATATAATCATTACACGTCCATTTGGAATTAATGATCTCATTGCAATTGGTGATTTGGAAGGAGTCGTTACAGAAATTAGTTTGAATTATACCAAAATTATTTCAGCTGCGGGGAAAAGGATTTTAGTCGCCAATCGAAACATTCTTAACTCAAATATTATCAATTATACCAGAACCAGTAAAATAATGCCTGAAGCAGAGCGTTCGGCATTAGGATTTGTAAAACATATCCTCATTGGGAGAGAAATCAACCAATATTCCTTTTCGCTTGAGCTTCCCTTGAATAATCCGCGAAAAACAAAGAAAACATTAGAGGAGATTATTAATGCATGGGAATCTAAACTCGGATATAAACCTACTTTTAAGCTTTGGAATTTAGGGGCGCGTGCTACGTTTCGATTTACGCTAACAGCAGATGATCCTTCAACAATTTTAAAAAACAGGGCACTTTTTATTGAAGAGATTTACAAGAAAATCTACACAAAAAAATAAAAAATAATGGACTGAATTACGATATTTTAATGAATTTTGAGCGAGGAGCTCCACATTTAGGGCACTTTTCTGGAGGGCAATCTGGAAGATCACCTTCGCAGGTCCAGCCACAAACTTTACATCGCCATTTTGCCATATTTCTCACCTAATTAAAAAAATAAAAGCTAATTGAACGTAGGAAAAGAGTTTTAAAAAAATAGGGGAAATAATTTCCAGAAATTAATTCATGCGTGATGTGTAGGGTTATATTCTTCGTGTTCAATATTTACAGGGCGTAATGACCCAATCGCCCAGCCAGTCACTTCATTAAGAGAAGGGTGGATGATTTGGGATCGATAAATGGGCATAAAAGAACCCGCCTCGGGACAAGAACGTGACATTCTTGGAATTGGGGTCTCTTCACCTGGCATAGTTACACTACAGACAAATCCAGCATTCATAAGATAAACGAAGGGCTGGACGAGGATAGCTGCATGCGGACCTACTACATGCGCACCTAAAAGTTTCCTCGATTCATCGATGATAAGTTTGACAAAACCATCATCTTCAGCCCCAGGACTGAACCCCATTGCAAAACCTTTCGCTGTAGCTGAGTAATGTTGCTTCGCTACATAAATTCTATACCCTTTCTCAATTGCTTCTGCTTCAGTCATACCTACATGTCCTACTTGAGGATATGTGAAAATTGCCCATGGGACAGCAGAGTAATCTACGGCGCGACGATTGTTCTTATCTGCAAAAAGATTGTGAGCACATATTTCGCCTTCATAATTAGCGGTATGGCGGAATTGGAAACGACCATTTGCATCACCAATGCACCATATATTTTCTTTACTGGTTTCTAGAAATTCATTTGTCTTAATCCAGCCCCGCTTATCGGTTTCAACACCGGTATTCTCGACTTTTAAGAGATCACTATTAGCACGCCGCCCAGTTGCTACAAGTACTTCTTCAGCTTCAACCGTTGATTGTTTGCCACTTTGAGTATCCTCAATTGTAATAACTTTCAATCCTTTCTTTTTTTCGGCACCAATAGCCTTCTTATTGAGCAAAACAGTCATATATCGGCGAAAATTAGTTTCAAGAAACCTCGAAATTTCAGGTTCCTCAGTTGTGCATAATCGTGGTAACATCTCAATTATCGTGACTTTCGTGCCAAGTGCAGAGAATAAATGGGCAAATTCGGCTGCAATTATTCCTCCACCAATAATTGCCAAACTTTTCCATGGTTTTTTAGGAAATTTGGGCCCGAAAAAGCTTTCGTTGGTGATATAGCCTACTTCCTCAAGACCTTTAATGGGCGGAATAAAAGAACGAGCCCCAGAAGCAATAACAAATTTTTCTCCTTCAAAAGTAACACTCTTATCGGCTAATTGTACTCGCATCTTGTATTCTTCGATGAATTCACCTACACCTTTATAGAATGTAAGGCCAGGTACATTAGATAAACTTTTTTCCATCTCTCTGCTTTCATTGATGTTTTCCCACATCCGCTGTGCCATAAGTTCCCAACCGATCTTCTCAATCTTAAAGTTAATTCCCACATATTTAGCATGTTCTGCTTCGCGTATCAGATCGGCAGGATAAATCAATATTTTAGAAGGAATACAGCCCCGCGTCAGGCAAGTGCCCCCTACTTTCCCCATCTCTACTAAAGCACAGTCCAATCCCCGTTGTAATCCTGTACTTATGATATTTAACCCAACACCAC
>SUPS01000138.1 GCA_005191415.1 Candidatus Helarchaeota ASGARD archaeon Hel_GB_A | reverse complement strand
TGGAATGAATATGTTTCCATTCAATGCTGGGTTAATTGTTCCCGCGAAATTTCGGGAATTAAAAATGTCACTATAGAATATATCATTGGTAATGCATCGAAAGTCTCTAATTTGATGAATTACTCAAGTTCCTTTACCATTGGCTCCTCCGTATTCTCGAATTATTCATACACTTTTCTACCAATGCCTTACAATGAAACAGTGAAATATAACATAACCACTTGTGATTTGGTTGGAAATGTATTAACTTCTGGTCCTTATGTGTATGTGGTAAATGATACTGTTGCACCAAATATTTCCATCATAGAACCGCCAATAAATCCAGTGTCGAGCGACCCTCTGAATTTTAAAATCAAGATAGATGAGGGAAATGGATCGGGGGTCCAAAACTGTACATTATATACTCAAATAAATGTAACTAATATTTATCCACATGAATCAGTTCATCCATATCCTAATAATTGCAATGATAATTGGACTTATACCTATCCAAATGCATCCTTTCTTGTCGTAAAGTTTCAAAAGATTGAAACTGAAGCAAATTATGATTTTCTGGTTATTTATAATGAAAATGATACAGAGGTTTTCCGATTCAATGGGAGTTACCTATGGGATTTCATATCATCCCCTCTGACAATAATAATTCCAGGAAATACTTGTAAAATCCAGTTAATCTCGGATATGTTAGTTACTCGATGGGGCTATAAACTTTTAGAAATCACGGCAGTTTTACATCAAACTAATACATCGATGATTCTAGTGGAAGGTACAATAGTTAATGGCAATTGGTCTATCTCATTAGGTAATTGGCCTCAAGATACTCATATTAATTATAGCTTTTTGGTTTTCGATAATGAAGGAAATAATGCCTCAACAACAATCATAAATACCACAATTTCTGAACATATTAATCCCACAATTACTGAAATCAGACAAAATATCCAACATCCACATTCAACTGATAGTGTAAATATTACCGTAACTGCTACTGATGGTCATTATTTTCCATATACTGGAGCTGCCTTTATCAATTACACTATCTTCACCTTCTTCGGTGGGACAACTTCCTATTATAAGGCAATGGTTCCTTGCAGCACATCGGATAACTATTACATGAATTCGAGTAGCTGGTCATTTATAATTCCCCCTCAGGCAGATCGCACTACAATCTATTATCACATTGATATTTTTGATCTCTATTCAAATATGAATTCCAGTCCTGAATTTTCATATATCGTGGATGATACACCTCCCTATATAAATTCCTATCAGATTCCGATGGAACCAACTTATCTTGATACCATTTTAATTCAACTCAACCTTATTGACCTTTTCTTCCCTAATTATAATGGTTCTGGTATTTTAAATGCCAGCATAACTTACTCCACTCAAGAAGACTATTTATTAGAAAGTGTTCATCCCGTTCCCAATAATTATCAATATATTTGGACCATTTCTAAGGCAAATGCTGAAAAAATGCGACTGCATCTCTCCAAGATCGAATTGGAAACTAATTTTGACATTCTTACGATTTACGATGAGGCATGGAATCCGATCCAACAATTTACCGGATCTATCGTTGATCAATGGACTAATTGGGTAGAAGGCACTCTCATCTACATAAATCTCACAACGGATGCAACTGAAAGTTCATGGGGCTTCAATATTGATAAGTTAGAATATTATTCCACCGAATCATTCCATCTTGTTAGTGGTTCAATTCAAAATGGTCAATGGGAAGTTGAATTGAATCCCCTATCACATGGGCAAGTTATGAATTATTACATTGAAGCATATGATCTCTATGAAAATTACGCTCGAGACCCAGGCGCGGGTACCTATTCCATAACCGTTGATGATCCTTTTGCTCCTTCCATAAATTCAATTCAATTAAGCACTATGGAACCTCTTCCCTATGAAGACATATCCCTTTCCATTAATGTGGTTGATAATGGTTCTGGGATTGAAAATGTGACGTTATTCCTTTCAGTGGATGGAGGGTTAAATTGGAATTCGATATTGATGAATAACTCTGCCTTAAATTATTTCACTTTTACGATTCCTGGACAACCTGGAGATGCAAATGTGAAATATTACTTCGTAATTTATGATAAAGCAGGGAATTCCTTAAGGAATCCCGTCATTGGGTCTTATTCCCTTCAAGTTACTCCTGAACAACCGACTTTTGAGTTAATTCCTGATTGGCTGTTTTGGCTCATTATAGGGCTCATAGCGGGAATCTTTGTTGGCTCTCTTCTTTTATATGGGCGAAAAAGAGGTATTGTAACACCTCCAACTCCGAAAAAGCCAGCTCCAAAATCACCACCCCCTGCAATGATGGAAGAAGTGCCATCTCCTCCTAAACAACCTCCCTCCCCCGAAGTGAGCATTAAAACAGACGAACTTAGAAATGAAATAATGCAATATCTTCAAAGAGCGGAAAGTGCATTTGAAAAGAATTATCTTCATTTAGCCTATACCAACATAACACGCGCCGCTGAATTAGCCCTACAATTAGACGATGAAGAATTGGCCCAAAAAATATTAAAACAGGCTGAAACAATTAAAACGAAAATGGATTCCACTGCTAATACTCAAGATCAGCAAGCTACTAGTTCGCCACCAGAGATAGAGCTCCAAAAACCTCCAATACCCCCTCAGCCAGAAGCTCCTAAACCCTCCTATCCTCCAACTGGCGAATTCACAAAGCAATGCCCACATTGTGGCAAATGGATTGCTAAATACCTCGAAAAATGCCCTTATTGTCAAACTTTACTTAAAACTGAATGAAACCGAAACTATTGCGTTTCGGATTTCAAGTTTTCTAAAACAACATCGCTTCAAGTCCCATTTTGGAGAAATCGTGTGTCACGAATTTGATGACCACATCCAGGACCGCAGGAACTTTGGATTTCTGGGCGCGTTCAAGGGCAGGACGGATTTCATTCGGATCAGTAATCCTTTCACCATAGCATCCAAAGCCTTGTGCAATTTCGGCAAAATTTGTATCGGTAAAATCGACGTCAATAAAGCGTTTCTTAAAGCTATATTTTTGACCCGATTTAATCATGCCCCATGCGTTATTATTTGCTACCACGCAGATAAAAGGTAATTTATACCGTTTTGCTGTTTCTAATTCTTGAATATTTATCATAATTGCTCCATCACCACTAATTGTGCAAACTTGCCGATCCGGAGCCGCCAGTTTCGTGCCTATGGCGTATGGAATGCTCGTCCCTAAATGTCCCATCCCGATCGATTGTAAAACTTTCCGAGGATGGTACATCTGAATCTGTTCTAAAGCAAAGAAGGCAATATCGCCCCCATCCACTATAACAATCGCATTTTCATCGAGAAATTCGTCAATTTCATGAATCAATCGCTGTGGCAGAATGGGAACATTGTCTGAATTCATCTTTTTCTGTAATCCCATCCAATACTTTTCACGAGCTTCCTTTAAGGTTTTAAGCCAGTCAGTTTCCTCCTGGATAGGGCGTCTTTTTTTCTTTAAGAGGTTTAACATTTGTTGTAAGACTAACTTGCAATCACCAACAATGCCTACTTCGACAGGGCGATTCTTCCCAATTTCGCAAGGATCGATATCTATATGAATAAGTGGTAGGTCTTCGCGCCAGAGAGGGGGCTTTCCGAACATAAGGGATAAGCCAAATCGCGTACCAAAAGCAATAACTAAATCAGTTTCCGAAAGCGCCTTTTGGGTATTGGAAGTGAGGACTCCTGGACCTCCAATATAAGCTGATGTTCCTTTTAAGATAGCTGAACTCCCCATTACCGTTGTTATTAATGAAAGTTGTAAATACTTAACAAACTCTTGCAATTCCTGCTCGGCTTTCGCAGAAAGAATACCTCCACCTGCAATTACGAGTGGTTTTTTGGCAGCAAGGAGGAGATCTACCGCCCTTTCGACCAACCCAGGATTTCCAGGTGAATTAGAACCAACCCTATAATGTTCGGGCTCAATGCACGGAATATCCCCTTCTATCTTGCCTGCTAAAATATCAAAAGGGATATCTATATGGACCGGTCTCGGGCGTCCAGATAATGCTTCGCGGAATCCTCTCTGCAAATATTCAAGAATTCTCTCCGTTTTAAGAATTTGTTTCTGATATTTCACCACGGGACGATAAATTGCTAGTTGATCTAAATCTCCCTGTAAGAAACCAATATCCATCTGATTTATTGTCACTTGGGGGGTAATTACCATCACAGGAATACTATCGGACCATGCTGCAGCTATTCCAGGAAGCATGTGTGTTGCGCCAGGTCCCACCGTACCCATACAAACGCCAATTGTCCCTGTAACGCGCGCCCACGCATCTGCAGCATGAGCTGCTGCCTGTTCATGGCGAAACATGATGGTATCAATGCCTTCCTCGCGGCCCCATTGATAAACTGCGTCATAAATGTGGAGGAGTTGCCCACCTGGAACCCCAAAAATGAATCTTACATTCTCATTGACCAACGCCCGAACTACTAAATCACCGCCAGTCCATTTCTTTTTCTTTTCTTCTGGCAATTCACACACCTTTTTTTCGTATAATAAAAAACCTACCTTATTATTTAACCTACTAATAAATAAATTTCATATCGTTGTATAATTCTAGATTGAAGAAATTTGGAGATAGAATACCTTGAAAGCGCTTGTACTAAAAGCAAAAGAGCAACTCACATATATAACTGACTATCCTGAGCCAACATCCTTAAAGGATCGTGAAGTACTCATTAGGGTAAAGTATTGCGGAATTTGCGGCTCAGATCTGGAAGCATATCAATATGGAAAAGTTCTTATGCCAATCATATTGGGACATGAATTCGCAGGAGATATTGTAGAACTTGGTCCGGGCGTTGAAGGATGGGCGATAGGAGATCGTGTGACAGCCTATCCTGGTCAATTTTGTGGAAAATGCTTCTATTGTCAGCAAGGACAGGAAAACCTCTGCAAGAATATAATCAATGGTTTGGGAATTACCATTAATGGAGCTTTAGCCGAGTACGTTAAAATCCCAGCTAATTACATTTGTAAGCTTCCGAAAGAATTAAGTTATCAGGAGGGCGCTATCGTAGAACCCTTATCTGTAGGCTATCATGGAGTTAACCTCTCGGGGATCCAGCCAGCTGATACGGCAGTAGTTCTCGGTGCAGGAACAATTGGCTTGTCGACAATCCAAGCATTGAAGCTTCGAGGAATCAAAGAAATTTATGTGATTGAGCCAAATGCATTCAATAGAAACATAGCACTCCAACTAGGGGCAAAGGAAACCATCCGCCTGAATCGATTAAATAAAATTGGACCCGATTTCGTCTTTGACTGTGCAGGTTTTCCTACAACTTACAAAAAAGATATCAATATAGTACGGAATGGTGGAACTGTTGTATTGCTTGGAATACATTTCGAGCTTACTCCAATCTCTTTTCTCCAACTCATTACAAAAGAAGTAAATCTCAAAGGAAGTTTCGGCTATACCTTTCAAGAATTTAAAACCATTATTAGACTCCTCCTCCAAGGGAAAATACATCCAAAATCCATGATTACTAAAATTGTGCCTCTATCTAATATTATTAAAGAGGGATTCCAAGCTCTTTTGCATCCAGACCGACAAGCAGTGAAAATCCTCGCTAAAATTTAAGACACAATTTTAATGAAAAGAATTTAAAATGCAATGAAAATAGATTAATCTGCAATGACAATAGAGACCTTATTCTGTGATGCGCGCGAACGCCGCTTAAAAGAAAAAGTTAATAATTTTTTGAACGAAAGCTTAACTCCTATTCAAGAGGAAATTAATCAAAAAAAAGAAATCCCGAGGTCTTTAATAAGTAAAATAGGTAAAGAAGGCCTATTTGCCCCTCTAATTCCTGAAGAATATGGCGGGTCAAATTTAGGGATGATTGCCCACTGCATCATAACCGAAGAGATTTCAAGACGAAATGTAGCTGTTTCAGTTACCCGTACTCCCTGTATTCTAGATGGTTATACGCTTTTACGGTATGGAACTGATAGCCAAAAGGAAAGATACCTCCCGAAAATTGCTACCGCCGAAAAATTATGCAGTATTTGTATTACGGAAGAGAGCGCAGGTTCCGATGCCGCGGGAATACAAACTTTGGCTGTCAAAGAAGGGGATGAATACATTTTAAATGGCTCAAAACGATTCATAACAAATGCAGGTATAGCAGATTATTATTTTGTTTGGGCCTTAACTGATCAAAAAGGAGACCCTCATCATAGTATGAGTGTTTTTCTAGTCGAAAAAAATACTCCTGGATTCACTATCGAAAATCCTTATGGCTTATTAGGCTTAAATGGCGTAAAAAATGGTATTTTAAATTTCAAAGATGTCCATATTCCGGAAGAAAATCTGATAGGACCTGAAGGGAAAGGATTCCAAATCTTAATGTCTACTTTTAACATTGAACGAATTACGCTCAGCTCCGAATGTAATGGAATTTCCCTCGCAGCTTTAGCGGCTGCAAAAAAATATGCGAAAACACGGATACAATTCGGAAAACCTATCGCCTCTTTTCAAGCTATCCGCTTTAAAATAGCACAAATAGCAACTAAACTATATGCAGCGCGTTTATTAACTTATAGTGCTGCGAAATTAGCTAATTTAGGAGAAAATTTCACCAAAGAAGCCTCAATGGCAAAAGCCTTCTCAAGTAAAATGGCGGTAGAAATTGCCCTTGAGGCGGTACAAATCCATGGGGGCGATGGCTATACGGACCAATACCCTGTTGAAAGGTATTTACGTGATGCAAAATTCTTCCAAATTGGAGGGGGCACTTCTGAAATTCAGAACTTAATTATTGCAAGAGAAGAATTGAAAGAAGAATGAGTTGATATAAAAATGGCAATTGATATAAAGAAAGTATGCGTGATTGGTGCTGGAATAATGGGTGCCGGTATCACTCAAGTGATAGCTGCCTCAGGTTATGAAGTCAATTTAGTGGATATCAACCAAGAAATTCTAGATAAAGCCATCGCGAGAATTCAGACCAATTTAAATCGCTTTTTTGTTCAAAAAAATAAACTAACTGCCGAAGAGGCTGAAAAAATTTTGCAACGAATTACCATAAGCACAAATCGCGATGAATGTTTAAAGGACGTGCAGCTCGTTATCGAAGCTGTTTTCGAAGATATGACTATAAAAAAGCAACTTTTCAAAGAATTAGATGAACTCTGCCCTGAATCCGTAATTTTAGGCTCTAATACTTCTTCATTAAGTATAACTGAAATTGCATCAACGGCAAAATTTCAAGAACGAATTATTGGGATTCACTTTTTCAATCCTGCACCCGCTATGAAACTAATTGAATTAATCAGAGGACTGAATACATCTGAAAAGACAGTCGAAATTACTAAAAAATTTTCAGAAAGCTTGGGAAAGACCGTAGTAACCGTAAATGATTCCCCTGGCTTCATTACATCTCGTCTTTTATATGTTTTGTGTAATGAGGCCGTCAATATGCTCATGGAAGGGATTGCAAGTGCTGAAGATATCGATAAAGCATGCAAACTCGCTTTCAACTTTCCAATGGGGCCTATTGAATTGTCCGATCTCGTAGGGAATGATATCTATTTACACATTGGGATTTATTTGGCAAATGAATTAGGCGAAAAGTATCGCCCCAGCCCTTTACTTAAGAAAATGGTGAATGCACGCCTCTTGGGGCGGAAAACCAAGAAAGGTTTCTATGATTATAGTGGTAAATCATGAATTCGGAAAATTACACCAGTATTATTGTAAAAATTATAGATAATATTGCACTCATTACAATAAATCGTCCTGATAAATTGAATGCCTTGAATAAAATCGTGAAAACTGAGCTTATGGATGTTCTAGAAAGGTTAGAGCATGACCCAAACGTAAAAGTCATCATTCTTACCGGAGCTGGGGAAAAAGCATTTATCGCAGGCGATGATATTTCCGAATTCCTCCATAGAACTAAAGCGGATTTCGAGCTTCTTCAATGTTTGACTTTAAAAATTGAACGGCTTAAAAAACCTGTAATTGCCTCTATTAATGGTTATGCTTTAGGCGGAGGACTAGAAGTAGCTTTAGCCTGTGATTTTAGAATTGCAAGTGAAAATTCGAAATTTGGGTTCCCAGAAATAAATTTAGGATTGATTCCAGGTGCAGGTGGGACGCAGCGCCTACCAAAACTAATTGATCCAGCGAAAGCTCTCGAATTACTGATGACTGGAAATTTCATTAGCGCTACAACTGCAAAAGAGATTGGATTAATCAACCATATTTCGAAATCTCAAGAATTACAAGAATTTACCCTTAATTTCGCAAAAAAAATTGCAGAAAAAAGCGCATTAGCTCTTGAATTTGCGAAAAAAGCGGTTAATTATGCTTCCCAAGCTGATATTGAATCTGGTCTGAAACAGGAATTAGATTTTGTTTGGAAATTAAAGAATACACCTGAATCTGAACAAAAAATTAAAGCTTTTTTGAAAAAAAGATAGGAATCTATAATTTATTCCAAAATTTTTCTTTTAAACTGAGTTAACGTTTTAATTTTTTGAAGATTCGAAGCACATATCCCCAAGGTGTGGCGTGAGTATTATGAAACTTTTGAGATGCTAATCGATAATAACCGAGCATCTGTTTTGTGACAGCCTCCACAGAATATTTTGTCTTTACCGTTTCATATCCCCGCTCCCCAATCTTTTTCCGTAATTTATCATCTTGAAGGATGTTAAGAATGTAATTGTACGCCTCCTTTGGATGATCGAAGAGAAGTCCATTTTCATAATGCGTTACGACATCTCCCATGCCTCCTGCTCGACGCACGCAAACAGGAAGCCGATTTGACCAGTAATTTAACAGCGTAATATCAAAGACTTGGGCACCATCAACAAAAATTACGCCCAAACTACTTAAATGAAGAATATTAGAGAGATCGGTATCTGAAACGTACCCTGTAAATGTGACATTTTTTGGAGCGATTTTCTGGGCAAGTGTTCGGTATTCATTTAAGTAGGGTCCTTTTCCTACTATGAGAAAGTGAGTATCTGGTTCTTCTTGCACTATTTGAGGTGCTAGACTGATAATATCAGGGATTCGCTTCTCAGGACTCATTCGTCCCACGTATAAAATTACTTTTTTCCCATTCAAGCCGTAATAATCACGCAATTGCTGCATTCGTTCTTCCGTAATTCGTTTATGGTTTTCATTCAAATCTACACAGTTAGGTAAAACGAAAATCTTATGTGAATCATAATTCTTTTGAATTAAGTTACGCCGCCATTGCTCACACGGTGTTAAAATAAGGTCAAACGAGTTGTAGATAAGTTTCTCCCACGTATCTACAAATTTACTGGTACGAACTGGGGCGAAAACTGGAGGCACATACCGGCGATATTCTTCCCCAGGTGTATGATACGTAATGATCTTGACAATATTTCGAAATTTACCAATAGCTGTTGCAGTAATCCCGTTTACAGGACCATGGGCATGAATTACATCTAATTCCTCTTTAATCCCCTTAAAAATTGCTCCTACTGGAATGGGCACTCTAAATCCTTGATAATGAGACATTGGGAGGGAGAAAAATCGGTGAATTGTTATATTCTTTCGAATTTGCTCAACGCTCTTTTGTCCAAAGTATATTTTCGCTTCATAAATATGAACATCATGTCCCAAACGAGCTAACTCTTTCGATGTTGCTTCGATAAATGAACTAACACCATTCGGCAGAACCGGATTAAAGGTCGGAACTTCCGAAAACATTCCTATCTGCATGGTAGATCAGCAGAATTCTCTTTTTAATCAATTTTTCTCCTTTTTAATTAAACACCCTTTTAACTTTATAAAAATTGCGAATCGACAAAATATTTACATGGATATGTAAAATTCAAATTCCAAAACTCCATTTTTTGTTTCTCTAATAATGCTGGATTAACATAATTTTGTATAATTTATAAATAACTTTTTTTTAAAAATTGCAGTATGCTCCCCTGTAATGTATTTTAAATAAATTTGAGTTATATATTAACCTTAAATTACATCTAAAATTCCTAAAACTAGAATAATTGATTTTAATACTCTAGAATCGTTCAAAATTTTCATGATTCCTTATTTTAGAAGGTAATCTCATAGTAAATGCCGAAAATATTAGAAAAAAGTTTTATTAAACTTCCATTATAAATCTTATAGTTTCTTTCTTAGATATTAAGAAATAAATATTCATCATTGTTGGAATATTTG
>SUPS01000137.1 GCA_005191415.1 Candidatus Helarchaeota ASGARD archaeon Hel_GB_A | reverse complement strand
GTGATTTTACAGAAATCAACTTATATTAGGTTTTCTTAACATAATAATGAAAAATATATAAAATTACTTGATTTGAAAAGTAATTCTTCTTATTTTAAGTACTTGATTTTTAAAGCTTTTATCCCATCTTTCCTACGTGAATTTAAGATGTGTTTTGAAGAAATCTATTAACTCTTGAATAGCGTAACGTTCTTGCTGCATTGAATCGCGAGCTCTAATGGTAACAGTGTTATCTTCGAGGGTTTGATGGTCAATAGTTATCGCAAAGGGGACTCCTATTTCATCTACGCGGCGATATCGCCGTCCGATACTTCCTTTTTCATCATAAAGAATCAGAAAATTTTCGCCTCTGAGGATATCACAAATATTTCGGGCAATCGAAATCAAGTTGTCCCGTCTTAGTAGAGGGAAAACGGCAATTTGAAACGGAGCGATATATGGATTAAATTTGAAGAGGGCTCTCTCTGGTTCTTCAATATAGGTACTTTCTAAGAGTGCTTGGATTATTCGCTCAAGACCTGAAGAAGGTTCAATGACATGTGGGACAATTTTAACGTTTTCGTCTGTTAAATGGATATTCAAATTTTTCCCTGAATACTTTGCATGTCTTTTTAAATCGTAATCCGTTCTATCAGCGATACCTTGGAGTTCTTTCCACCCAAACGAGTATTTGAACTCGATATCCCAACAATCAGCTGCGTAATGTGCACGTTCATTTAACATATGCTGACGAATTCGCATGCGAGTAGGGTCTATTCCTACTCTAACCAACCAATCATAGCTAATCAAGGTCCAATAGAGAAGCCATTTGCAGGAAAAAATGCCCTGCTTAAATAAATCAGTCGCTTTATATCTTTCTGCCGGGGCTTCCTTTTCTTGCAAGGGAATGGAGAGAATTGAAACTTCTAAATCTTTTACTTTTTCCCAAAGATCTTCTGGAACTGCATCTTTTTGAGCAGGATGAACAAAAAATTCAATTTCCATGTGTTCAAATTCACGAAGACGAAATAAAAAATTGCGAGGGGAAATTTCATTCCGATAACTTCGTCCAATTTGAGCGATTCCAAATGGTAAAGATGCTCGCATTGCTTGTTGAATACGTCTAAAATCGAGGAAGATTGCTTGTGCAGTTTCGGGGCGAAGATATGCCTCATTTTCTGATTTTTCTGTAGCCCCTATAAAGGTTTTAAACATTAAATTAAACTTTGATGCAGAAGTGAGTTCGCCTTTACAATTTGGACATCTGATATTATTTGTTTCTATAATTTCAGCTAATTCTTCAATAGTTTTTCCATCTGTCACGATTTCTAATGTATCTTGAATAAGATGATCTGCTCGAAAACGTGTATGACATTTTTTACATTCAACTAATACATCTGTAAAGCTTTCCACGTGCCCGGATGCTTCCCACACGATTCGGGGCAGTATGATTGCAGATTCAATTTCATATATATTTTCCATTTTAATGATAAATTCAGAACGCCAAAATTCGCGTATTCGATTTTTTAAGGTAACACCTACAGGGCCATAATCATAAAACCCTGCTACGCCTCCATAAATCTCTGCAGAGGGAAATATGACACCTCTTTTGGCACATAGAGCCACTAATTTGTCACTTAATGTCTTTGCCATCTCTAATGCCTCAAAATTCCGTCTATTTCTATAATATTTTTTAAAACGATATCCATCATTCGTGATTTATCATAATCGTAAAGAAACTATCGAATTTCATCTTTGAACTTACCACATTGATGGTCTTATTTAAATTTTTTTTGATGAAATGAATTATCATCTTGTCTATTTAGCGATTGATTTTCTAATATGTAAAAATTAGAAGTTTTAAATAAAACGAAATATAGAATTACACAATGGATGATTACAGAATTTATGAACGGAAAGAAGCGCTGATTGAGGACCTTTTGGATAATAATTACATATTTGACGCGACTGTAGAAGCTGCCATGAGAAAGGTTCCGATGGAAAATTTTCTTCCGATTGATATGCTTCGACTTGCCTATCTAGACCGCCCTCTACCCTTCTGGAAAGACCGTCCGATGGCAGCGCCCCATATCAATGCTATATTTTTGCAATTATTGCAATTAGATGAAGGACCTTATGAGATACTTCAATTATCATCAATGAGCGGATATTTTGCGGCATTAATGTCTGAGATAACAAGAAATAGTCATATACGTATTGTTGAAGGTGATCCTGAAGTCGCGAAAGTCACTCGGGAGAATTTAAAACGCAGTGGTTATGATAATATCGAAGTTATTGAGATGGACCCTATCGAGGCGCTCCATAATTTTCCTAATTCAAATAGGATTGTTTTATGCGGTGCTGTTTCTAGTTCGATAATCGATGAATTTTCAAAAGAAATGCCTAATAACTCGATACTTATTGCACCTGTTTTCTCTATGCCACTCTATCCAATTGATCAAGATATGGTACGTGTAACCAAAACAAATGATGGCGAAATTAAGATTGAGTCTTTCGGAAAAGTCGCTTTCATCCTAATCGAAAGTGAATCCTTCCAGAAATGGGCTTCAAAGACCCAGCAACTCCTCTTTGATCAAATCGGTAAATCGCTTGAAGAATACTTCACTGAAACCTTTCCTCGAGAAGAACCACTTCTTCATTTAGACATTCCAAATCATATTATAGAAGATTATATCGCCGCAAATACTCTTGCAAAGAAAGGGTTTAAAAAGGCAGCCATTCTTCAAGCTATACTTGCCGTTAAAGAAAGTATTCAATTTTTCTTAGATAAACAACTCGATTTTACGAAAATTGACCAGAATTTAATTCAAAAAGATCTTCAAAATCTTCTAAATGAAGAAGAACTCAAGGATTTTGAGATGTTATTGGACATTGAAACTTATGTTATTAATTATGACTATAAAAATCCCCCTAATCTGGAGACTTTAGCGACTATGGCACTTGATATCGCTTCAAATTTCCTTGAAAGCCGGTTTAAGTCCCAATAATCTCATTGGACATGAATGATGTCTTGAATGATCCATATCTTATAGTTCTGAATTTCCTCAATCTGATTAAGTCTTTTCAAAAGATCGATGAGCGTATTCATATGATTCAATGTGAGTTCCACAATGATATCAGGATCGCCCATTAGAACGCATAATTTTGAAATTCCAGGGAATTGTTTCAAGGTATTTATTATGGTTCCAAGATGCGCTTTAGAATTCGCATATATGATTAGAAAGGCTAAAACTTCAAATCCAACTTTCTTTTGATTAATTAAAATAGTAAATTTATCAATAATTCCAGCCTCTACTAATCGATCTATCCGGTACTTAATAGCGGCAGGCGTAAGTTTGAGCTTATCCGCTATTTCGGTTAATTTGGAACGGGAATTTTCCTTCAGAAGGTTCAGAATTTGTAAATCCGTGAGATCTAAAAACATGGCTCTTCGTTTGAAATTGCTACCAAACTGAAATGTTGCAAGTTCTTTAAAAATTAGAGCAGATCCTTTGTTTCGACTACAAGATCTCCCTTGCAAAAAGTGATAAATAAACAAGGAATTACTTCTTAATTGTATGAATTTTTAAAAGATTTGTTGTACCTTTAATTCCGAAAGGAATTCCAGCCGTGATAATGATAATATCATCCGTTTTTGCCAATTTTTCTTGGACTGCCAATCTTTCGGATAATTCAAACATTTTATCCGTAGAATCGATATTTTCCACAACAATAGACCGCACGCCCCAATATAGACAACATCGCCGCTGAACTTCTTTAAACGGAGTGAGAGCAATGATTGGTGTCGTGGGACGCTGCTTTGAGATAGCCAATGCTGTAAATCCGCTCGCTGTGAAGGAGAAGATAGCTTTAGCGTTAAGATCGTTTACCAAGAAACAGACCGCTTGACTCGCTGCGCTTGGAATTCTATAAATCGATTCTAGGGTATATTTAACCCCATATGAAAATCGGGGTGACGTCTTTTCGGCTTCCCTTATTATTTTAACCATTGTCTTCACAGATTTAATGGGATATTTACCTATAGCAGTCTCGCCTGATAGCATTACAGCATCAGTACCTTCGTGAATTGCGTGTGCTACATCTGAAACTTCAGCACGGGATGGACGAGGATTAACCTCCATTGTGTAAAGCATTTGAGTAGCAATGATTACAGGTTTTGTATAGATATGACAGAGATCAATAAGTCTTCTTTGTAAAGATGGAACACGTTCTAATGGTAATTCTATAGCTAAATCACCCCGCGCGACCATAACAGCGTGTGTAGCTTGGAGTATCTTGGTAATATTCTCAATTGCTTCTGGTTTCTCGATTTTAGCGATGATTTGCGTTTCTTTTTTTGCTTCAGTGATTAATTTTTTGAGAGCAAGAATGTCCTGTTCGGTTTTCACAAAAGATAAAGCTACATAATCGACATCATTTTCTAGTCCAAATTTAAGATCAATCTTATCCTTTTCAGTTATAGCAGGTATTTCTAATCCTGAACTAGGGATATTAAGCCCCTTGCCTTCTACTAAATGACCTCCATGGAGGACTTTACAATGAATATTTGTTCCATCTATCTCTTCTATCTTTAATTCGATGAGTCCATCATCCAAAAGTAGGTGCATGCCTGCCTTAACATAATTTGCCAGATTAGGATAAGCAATAGAAATCGTTTTTTCATCTATATCGAGGGAATCCACTATTGTAATGGAATCATTTGCTTTGAGATCAATTGAGCCGTCAAGAATTTTCTGCACCCGTAATTTGGGCCCTTGCAAATCCTGTATGATTGCAATAGGAATATCTAGTTCATCAGAGATTTTCCTGATTTTTTGAATTCTGTCCTTATGTTCGCTATGAGTACCAAAAGAGAAGTTAAGCCGTGTTAAACTAACGCCATTTTTAATTAATTCAGATAAAATTTCCTCCGAGCTGCTAGCAGGCCCGATTGTGGCAATAATTTTGGTTCTATTTTCCATAAATTTCCCCATTCTAGAGTTCAATAATTTCTTTAAGGATTCCTTAGTTTTTAAATTTCTGATCTAATTTTTTTGCCAATTCAAATCCGATTATTCCTGCAACTTCTAAGGATTCAAGTTTGACATGGTCAATGGTATCTTTAGATGTATGAGTTCTTGGCATTGTAGAGACCATGCAGGCAACTTCGAACCCTGCAGCTTGGATAGGAACATGATCCGTAGCCGCACCTATTGGGAGAAAAATCTTTCCAAATTCAAGGGAATGCTCTTCCGCAATTTCAAAAATAAGTTTATTCAAAAAAAGCGATGTCTTCTTCAAGGGAATCCCAAAAGATGTGAGTAATAGATTTTTTTTGCTTCCAATTCCATCATAGTTGAGGAAATAAGTTGTTTTCGGATCTAATTCATGTTTATGGCGATTAATGAAGTCTGCGGCACCATATAAGCCCAATTCTTCAGCTGCAGTAAATATAAAAGACAATTTAAGATTTTGTGGTGGATCTGAATTAAAAAGTTTTATTAATTCTATAAGAATTGCCACGCTGGTCGCATTATCAATTGCACCAGGTGATTTGTTGCCAACGGAATTGAATATCAATGAAAAATTCCAAATAAACATAATTACGAAAGAAATCCATGTGGGATTCCAAAAACCTGTAGGAAGATACCCAATTAGCATAGATATAGAGAACCCTGCTAGACGAATACTATACAGCACGCCTGTAATAATTCCGCCTACAAAAAGAATGACGCGAAGGAGTGCAGGATAAAGTTGGCTTTTCGAATCATAGTGTGCCATGTAAATAAGGTGTGCTTTCGGGTCAGAAGGCGATATTTCCGCAATAAAATTCTTAGTAGAATATTGGGTTCCAAAATTCGGTAGCCAGCCGAAACCTCTTTTCAGAATAGTACTTGCCGATAGAAACCAAAGAAGACCTATCAGTGAAAAAATTAACCCTATAAATGATAATGAAAAAAGCCATGCAATCATTAGAAAAACAGCCCCTAAAGGGAGCGTAATCCTAAAAAGAATATTGATTGGGATTGCAGAGGCCTTAAGGTTTTCTGTATAATAAGGAACATTAATGGATTGCAACTCATTTTCAAGAAGTTCTTGTGCCTTTTTTTCACCATCTGTACCAACTAATCTCGGAAATGCAAGTTTTTCTGTAAAATTATAAGCATTTTGAGCATTTTCCTTTGTGAAAGTCATTTTTTATCACTTTATTTTCCTTTATAATTGCAAAATGATAATTACAAAACGAAATAATAAAAACATATAAATTATAGGGTCTAGATAAATTTTATTCGTTTTATTTTTGTCGATCACTCCCTTAATTGGGATATGCTGAATTCGATATGCTGAATCAAGCTGTCAAACACCATCATTTCTGGCTGGACTCGAGATAAGTTTTCTGCTAAAAATTTTACGCGCGGATCTTTATATTTGTAACAATAAGGATTATCGTGTGAATAATTTATTATAAGTCCATCTTCCTTCAATTTCTGAAAAAGTGCAATTCCTGGATATATTTCTAAGCGATTAGTCATTTGATAAAACAGGCTCTGACGAGTTTTGATAAAAAAAACAAGCTGGTCCTTCAAATCACTTAAGGTGAGATAAGGATTAAACATGATGTATCCCATTTGAAGCACTAACTTAAATTTCCTTAAAAATTGGATCATCTGGAAATTTTGTTGCGCAGAAATTCTTTTATTATAGATTTTTAAAACGGTATCACATCCACCATCTACGCCTAATAAAATCGATTTTAGTCCTGCTTCTTTTAATAACCGAATTAATTCCTTATCTTTCTCAATATCGAAGCTATCTGCCCGACAACGAATATCAAATTTAATTTGGATTCCTCGCTTAATGATTTCTTCTGCAATTTGATAGATCCGTTCCTTCTGATTTTTATAACCAATGAAATTGTCATCGCATATACGAATCGCATAATTAGGAAATTTCCTTGTAAGCATCTCTATCTCATCGACAAAGTTCCGAGGCGAGCGGCAGCGCCATGCTTCTCCCCCCAACCGATAAAATTGAGCGATGTCACAGAAACTGCAATTATAGGGACATCCTCTACTGCTTATAATATTCAATATAAGGGGAATATTATTTTCATAACAAAACATGGGGATGCTTCGATCTGGAAATGGTAGCGTATCTAATTGTTTTACACTTTTTCTGGAAGGCGTTTTGTAAATTTTTCCATTTTTTTGATAATAGATACCTGTAATTTGATCAATTTCATTGGTATCTATTAAGGCTTCTACCAATTCGAGTATCGTGAATTCCCCTTCCCCTGCAACAATTGCATCGAAATACGAGTTACATAAAATCTCTTCGGCAGCAAAGGTTGCGTGATGCCCTCCTAAACATAAAAAAAAGTTGGCATTTTTAAACTCATGAGATAGTTTTATTGCATTGTTTATTGACAAAATTGTCGCCGTTAGACCTACAAAATAATTCCTTGATCTTGTAATTGCGCCAAGGTTTGAGGAGCTTTTTCTAATTTGGAGTTTTTTTCATGAATAGTCTCGATTAAATTTTTCATTTCTTCATCAATTTTAAAGATAGCACCACTTAATGAATTATAAAGGATGTATTCATCGTCTCCCAATGGAATAAAAATATTAAACCTTGATGATTTCATTTATACTAGCCTTATTTCATGCCTTGATGTTAAAAGCTGTTAGTATATACTTAGATATGATCGAAAGATTAATTTTAATCGCTTTCGGAAAAATTGTTACGCATTATAAATTGCTCTAAAAATTGACTTTTTAAGGTAAGTTTCGTGAAAAGTTATGACATAATTTTTATTCATCCACCCCGCGTAATGCATCCACGCTATATAAAGTTTAGAAATTTCACGCGAAGTTCATTTATGTTTTTCCCGATGGGACTACTTGCAATCGCAGACTTATGTGAGAAAGAGGGGTTTTCTGCAAAAATTATTAATTATCCCATGGAACAGTATTTCGATCGGGAATGGTCGCTTGAAGCCTTCCTGAAAAATATCGATTATAAAATCTGTGGAATCGATCTACATTGGATTTTTCATTCATATGGCGCGCTGGAAGTTGCAAAAATCGTTAAGAAGGTAAATCCAAATGCAAAAGTTGTGCTTGGGGGATATACAGCAACTTATTTTCATGATGAAATACTAAGAAATTACAAAATGATAGATGCTATTATCCGAGGCGAGGGCGAAGTCCCATTTGTGAAATATGCTCATCAAGTTATACATGGACATACTTTAGAAGAAGTTCCAAATTTAAGTTATAGAAATTCATCTCAGCATATAAAAGTCAATCCTATTACATACGTCGCATCGACCCTCGATGAGTTAGATTTCACCAATATTTCTCTGATTCATAATGGTCGAAAGTATATAGAATCTAGTCGAGAAATTATGGCAATTCCTTTTAATCTCGGGATTGGGCGAGGATGTCCTTTTCAATGTCCTTATTGTGGTGGGGGGCGTCAATCTCAATTAATCTTAACAAAACGGAAAAAAGTTTTATTAAGAAGTCCAGAGAAAATTATCGAAGATCTCCATAATTTATTTGATAATTATAAAGCGGAGGGCATATTTTTTGGGCATGGAACTTATCCTGGTAGTTTCAAATATTGGAAACGGTTATTCAAACTAATTCGAAAAGAAAAGTTTGATTTATCGGCGGATTTAGAAATCTGGCGATTACCCTTTCCAAAGGAAATGTGGTATGAGTTTTACAGAACATTTCGCCGGACATATTCTTCTATAAGTGTGTGTCCTCGAACATTGTCAACTCGCGTTCAAGAAAAAGTCGCGGCCCTTTGCGATCCTACCTTTCGTTTTCCTCTCAATCAAATTCAAGACCTTATTAAAAATGCTTGTCTTTTTCGAGAAGAATTACGAATATGGTTCACCATCGGATTTCCATTCCAGAAACTTTCAGACCTTCTTAGAGATTACATTTTTTCAATTAAGATGAATCTCAAATATGGCAAATCTAATTTCAGTCCTATAATGATTATTAATGATTTAGTCGCAATCTCACCTGCATCCCCAGCTTATGAATCTCCGGAACGTTACGAACTAAAACTGCACCTTAAATCCTTCAGACAATTAGTTGATATTGTTGAACGGACGAAATTTTCAATGGGCGGTTGGAATACGATAATAAATTTTCATACAAATCATTTTTCAAGCATGGCAATTCGTTTATGGAATATAATTTTTCTCATCACAAATATTCCAATGTTTTTCACTTGTTTTCCAAAAGATGATGAAAATATGAAGAGTATTGGTAAAGAATTCCGCCATTTTTCGTTGAAAATGATTAAACCAAAGGAATAATTTTGCCGATAATCTATTTTTTTCAAACTTTCTTATCCTAGCTAAGGAAGATTGTAATTATTGGGATAAGTATTGCTAATATGGCAATATTCAATTCTAAAAGACGATTTAATCGATTCATATGCTTTAATTCATCATATAATTCATTTACATGTCTCTCAATAAATTTATTTACGAATTCTCTGGTCTCTGCAATTTTACATTGAGTTACTGCTAAGGGAACCGCCCCCTTTCCGGCGTCAATGAGAGCCATGAGTGCAAGTGATGTAGAATCTGTATCACTGGGCATTCCTGCCTTATCACCCCAGCCCCAACCCCAGTTTGTGTTTTGTATTTCCTCTATAGTCACGCAAGCAGTTCCATTAGTTACAATACAATTTTGTTGTTTATTTAAAAAATCAGTCGCTTTAAGAATAGCTTCATGATACGGTTCGAGTCCTATCGCAATCAAACCTGAGATCACTAATGCCGTAGTATCATTTTCAATCGCATCAGAATTACCATAAAATTGCATTTTCCGGGGAAAGCCACCAGTTTTATCTTGCGAATTCAGAATGTATCTAATGGCTCTTTTGACAAGATCATCTTTCGTGGTAAATCCTAAACGTTTCAAAATTTTTAAAGCGATTGCTGTATTTTCTATGTCACTTTCACTATCTCCAAATTTCCAACCATAGCCATTATCGGGATTAATACTCTCAATTACAAGTTCTCTGAACTTTTCTAGTTTAGTTCCTTTTAAATTACCTTCAATTGCTCCGAATGCTAGCTCATTAACCGATAATTCTCCAAATTCTGAATAAGTATTATCACGCCAACAGCCTCTTTCGAATGAGAACTGTTCATAGATGAAATTTAATGCTTTTTTGTAAAAAGGTTCAGACCGTTTAATTCCCAGTATATTAAATGCTTGAATAATCATACTAGTAACGCCTACGC
>SUPS01000136.1 GCA_005191415.1 Candidatus Helarchaeota ASGARD archaeon Hel_GB_A | reverse complement strand
TTTTTGAGGTTTGAAAATACCTTAGAACAAGAGTAAAATATAAAAAGATAATAAAAAATTAGAAAATTATTAAAATATGTTTAAAGCCAAAACAGATAGAATTGGGAAATTAGCCAAAAAATACCCTGATAGAATTGAGGAATTAGAAGGAATTTTTAATAAAAAAACAAATATTTATATTGATTTTGCAAATGTTATACGATGGCAAGATAAACTTAGATGGCATATTGATTTGAAAAGATTGAAACAATTTTTAGATTCTTTTAAAAATATAGAAAAAATTAAATTTTATAACGGAAAACTTGAAAGAGATGAAAAATCTTTCATAATTTTGGAAGAAGCTGAAAAATGTGGGTATATTGTTAAGACAAAGCCAGTAAAAATAATGAAATTATCAATTGATGTATCTAGTATACAATCAAACTCGCCAGAAATATTAAAAGATTTTATAAGGGCGCCATTACTTAAAAAATTAAAAGTTGAGGCAATAGAATTTCTAAATAACCAACTTAGAGAATTAAACCAACAAGGAATTTTGTCGGTTCAAGATTTAAAATGTAATTTTGATGTAGAGATTGGTAGAGATATGTTAATTGATTATGAAAGAAATGGAATTGAAGATTTTGTTCTTTGGAGTGGCGACAGTGATTTTGCCGACCCCATTAATCAATTATTGGAAGATGATAAGAAAGTTGTGCTTTTTTCTACGGCAAGAAAAATTGCCAGTGAATTAAATAAATTACGAGAGAAAGGATTATTTATTTTTGACATTCAAAAAATTAGGAATTTTATTTGTTGGAAAAGAGAGATATCGTTATTATAAATGCAAAGGAGACCTCTTGCGAGGCCTCCAAGCTTTAGAAATATTGGTTATTTCTAACCAATTGCATTATATCAAAAAACTTCAAGTCAAGCAAGAGTTATCCACAATCAAAAAGTTAACATTTTCATTAAATTAATATTAAAAAAATGCTATAATATGATTACGTAATATATTACTTAATTAAAATGCCAAGGAGAAAAATTAAAGAAAAGAATATTAGAAAAATTACAAAAGTAGGCAAAAAGAGTTATGCTGTTACTTTGCCCATAGATATTATTCGTAAATGGTGTTGGAGAGAAAAACAAAAAGTCGAACTTAAGATAAACGAGAAAAAGAAAACGATTACAATTAGTGATTGGAAGCTGAAGAGTTAAACAAAATTATTAACAATTTAAAACCATGCCCCACCGTCAAAAACAAAAAAGTTTTTTAATAAAAGATTTATCTAAAGTTGTTGGCCATAGAAGAAGATTAAGAGATAAATTTTTACAAGGCGGACTTGATGGATTTCTTGATTATGAAATAGTGGAATTACTTTTAACATTAGGGACCCCTAGGAAAGATTGTAAGCAAATAGCAAAAGAATCTATTAAAAGATTTAAAGACTTACGAGGCGTATTGGATGTGTCGTCTGAGGAATTACAACAAATTAAAGGGATTGGACCAATGAATATTTTTGGCCTAAAACTTTTTCATGCAATTTCTGAACGATGTGCAAAAGAAAGAATTCCTAAAAAGACTCCTTTAACGTCACCAAAATTAGTAGCTGACTATTTTCGTAAAAAACTTGGTAGAGAAAAGAAAGAACATTTTGCAATATTGCTATTAGATTCTCGCAACAATTTAATAAAAATTAGTGATATTTCAGTTGGTACCTTAAATGCTAATTTAGTTCATCCCCGGGAAATTTTTAATGAAGCTTTACGGCAAAATGCTGCTTCAATAATCTTGATCCATAATCATCCTTCTGGAGATCCTGAGCCTTCAAGAGATGACATAGAGGTTACCAAGAGAATAGTGGAAGCTGGAAAAACAATGGGGATAGATGTCCTAGATCACATCATAATTACTAAAATCAAAAGCTCCAGCTTTAAAGAGAAAGGGTTACTTTAGTTACCCACACCGCCCCCTTGACTTTTTGGTTAACATATGCTAACCTAATATTAACATGAAAAGAGAAAATTATTATACAACTCAAGAATTAGCAAAATTATTAAATATTTCTAGGGTTGCTGTTTTTAAGAAAATAAAGTCAAAAGAAATTAAAACTGTATCTACTGGTAGAAATTATTTAATTCCTAAAGATTCTCTTCCAAAAGAAATTAAAAAAGTTATATTGCAACAACAAAAAGAAACAGTAAAAAAAATAACTAAACTTAGCGCAAAGCCTGGTAAAGATTTAAGTTTTGAAAAAGAACTTTGGAAAGCAGCTGATAAATTGCGTGGAAACATAGATCCGTCCGAGTACAAATATATTGTCCTCGGACTTTTATTTTTAAAATATGTTTCAGACTCTTTTTACCAAAGACAGTGTCAATTAAAGCAATGGATGAGTGATTCCAAAAATCAAGATTATTATATTCCTAAAGAAAGTGAGAGGAAGTTTATTCTTAATGATAAAGACCAATATAAAAGTGAGGGTGTTTTTTATATCCCAGAAAATGCTCGTTGGGAATTTTTAAGAAACCATGCCATGCATGCTGATATTGGAAAGTATATTGACGAAGCAATGGAAGCAATTGAGAATGAAAACCCAAAACAATTGAAAGGTGTACTTCCTAGAATTTTTACAAAAACGACTCTTGAAAGCCATATTCTTGGAGAATTAGTAAATATTTTTTCAAAAATTAAATTTGACCATGATATTGACCAAGAAAAGGATATGTTAGGTAGGGTATATGAATATTTTTTGGGTCAATTTGCTTCAGCAGAGGGGAAAAGAGGAGGTGAATTTTATACTCCACGTTCTATTGTTCGGCTTCTTGTTGAGGTTTTAGAACCATACGAGAATGTACGCATTTTTGATCCTGCTTGTGGAAGCGGAGGGATGTTTGTACAATCGAGTGAATTTTTAAAAATTCACCAGAAAGATTCGTCTAAAATTTCTTTTTTTGGGCAAGAAAGTAATCCAACAACATTTCGGCTTTGCAAAATGAATCTTGCTATTCGCGGAGTTTTTGGACAAATCGAAATTGGCAATTCTTATTATGATGATAAATTTCCTGATCTTCGCGCGGATTTTGTTATAGCAAATCCACCTTTTAATGCAGATTGGGAACCAGGTAGATTAAGCGACAAAGATCCTCGTATAAAATATGGTACACCGCCTTCTGGTAATGCTAATTTTATGTGGATTCAGCATTTTATTCATCATTTAGCGCCAAATGGATTAGCAGGTTTTGTAATGGCAAATGGGGCTTTAGCTGTTAGCGGCAGAGAGGGAGAAATTAGAAAAAAGATTATTGAGGACGATTTAGTCGAAGTTATTATTGCTTGTCCTGCTAAAATGTTTTACAGTGTAGCTCTTCCAGTTTCTCTTTGGTTTGTGGCAAAAAATAAAAAAAATGGAAGATTCAAAAACAGAATTGGGCAAATTCTTTTTATTGATGCTCGGGAAATTTTTGAGCCAATTTCTCGAAAACAAGTTGTATTTACAAATGAGCAAATTCAAAAAATTGCTGATACTGTAAAAGCATGGCGTGGAGGGAAAGGAGCAAAAAGATATAAAAATGTTGCAGGTTTTTGTAAATCTGTTAAAAAAGAAGAAATTGCTAAGAATGGTTATGTTTTAACTCCAGGTCGGTATGTTGGTATTGCCGAAGAAAAAGATGATGGTATCCCATTTGGAATAAAAATGAAAAAATTAACTTCAGAGTTGAAACAATATTTCAAAGAGAGTAAAAAATTGGAAAAAGAGATCGAAAAAAATTTGAAGAAAATTCATTTTTAATATGTTTGAAGCCAAAACAAAAAGAATTCAAAGATTATCAGAGCTTTTTCCTAAAGTTATATTAGAGTTAGAAGATATTTTTGGTAAATCCGCGAATATTTATATTGACTGGCAAAATGTAATTCATTGGCAAGAAAAACTTAATTGGCATTTTGATATTAGAAGAATGAAGCAATTTTTAGATTCTTTTGATGTGATTAAATCGGTAAAAATATATACGGGTACTCTTGATGGTGACACAAAGTCAGAGGGACAAATTAAAGAACTTGATGGTTTGAACTATATTGTTTCAACAAAATCAGTTAAATTAATGCCTCTTTCCATTGATGTTTCTAGTATTTCCAACAATTCTCCTGATATATTAAAAAATTTTATAGATAAGAATCTTTTATCTAAATTAGATTTAGAGACAATTGAATATTTAAATGGTAAATTATCTGATTTTAATAAACAAGGAATTTTAAAAATAGAAAAATTAAAATGCAATTTTGATGTTGAGCTTGGAATGGATGTGCAAAAAGATATAGATTCGGGCGGGGTGGAAAATTTCATTATTCTAAGTGGTGACAGTGATTTTGCTGATCCGATATCGCGAATAAAAGAAAATAACAAAAATGCCGTGATATTTTCTATTTCAAGAAAAGTCACTTCTGAATTAAATCAGACAAATGTTCTAATTTTTGATGTTAGAAAAATCAAAGAATTTATTTGTTGGCCAAGAGAAATCCCGCAAAATGTAAAAAGCAAAATAGATGTCTTATAAAATGCCAAAGGGATTCCTTGCGGAACCCCTAAGCTATGAGTTAGTGATCTTATGATCATTTTCATTGTAGCATAAAACATTATGTCAAGCAAGAGTTATCCACAATTAGAAAATTCAAAAGTTAAAATGCAAAAATCGAAATTACAAGTTAAAAATCGAGATTGGAAAAAAATGAAATTAGGTAAGGCGTTTGATCTAAAGTATGGATTTGGGCTTCCTAAAAGATCAAGAAAAGCTGGCAATATACCTGTTTATGGTTCAAGCGGAGTTGTTGGGATGCATAATGAAGCTACGGTAAATTCTCAGGGAATCATTATTGGTCGTAAAGGAAATGTAGGTAGCGTTTACTATTCTTCATCACCGTTTTATCCGATAGACACTGTGTATTATATTGATTCGTTGAAAATTCAAGGAAATTTAAAATTTTTTTACTATTTTTTACGACGGATACCTTTTCAAAAAATTGGGAGTGATGTAGGTGTACCTGGGTTAAATCGAGACATAGCTTACAATTTAGATATTATTATTCCTAAAAACATTAACGAACAAAAGCAGATCGCCGCGATCCTTTCTGCTTTTGATAATAAGATTGAGTTAAATAATAAAATTAGTCGAATTTTAGAACAAATAACGCAGACAATTTTTAAAGAGTGGTTTATAAAATTTAGATTTCCCGGCTATAAAAAAACAAAGCTTGTTAATAGCGAATTAGGAAAAATTCCGAAGGAGTGGAAGATGAAACGATTAGGAAAAATCACGAAAATAGAATACGGGAAAGGTCCAGCCACAAAAGATTTTAAAAAGAATGGTTATCCTGTATATGGAGCAAATGGAATAATTGGTTATTCTGAAAAATATAAATTTAATGACTCTCAAACTATCGTTGGTTGTAGAGGGGTAGTGGGAAGTTTGTTTAAAACCTTACCTATGTCGTCAATTACTCATAATTCTTTAATTATTAGCCCCATTAATTTTTCTGAAATAAATTATTTATTTATGTTATTAAAAAATTCTAATTTACAATCTGTAGTGGGTGGTTCTGCTCAACCCCAGATAACAATAAATGAGATTTCTCAATTACCCGTATTATTCGCGACACAAATAACAAGAAGAGAATTCGAAAAAATAGCAGAAAGTATTGAGCAGAAACGACTAAATCTTATATACGAAAATCAAAAATTAGCATCTCTCCGCGATTTACTTTTACCAAAATTAATGAGCGGAGAAATCAGAATATAGCTATAAATTAAATAATATAAATTTTATGAATTTTACTTGTCCATATTGTAATAGACCAACAACTATTACTGACCCTAATTATTTTGAGAACTGGGAAAGAATTGATATTGCTAAATCGACTGAAGGAAATGTCGGATTATTCTTTCAGGCGATTACTTGTCCGAATGAAGAGTGTAAAAAATTATGGTTATCTGTTCAACTTTGTAAGGCAGATAAGTGGGGCGAACGACTCCCAAGCGGTATTCTATATAAATGGCAGCTTTTGCCTGAATCAGAAGCGCGGGCTTTACCCGATTATATACCCTTACCAATAAAAGAGGATTACTACGAAGCATGTCGTATTCGAGACTTGAGCCCAAAAGCTTCGGCTACACTTGCAAGGCGATGTTTGCAAGGTATGATCCGTGATTTTTGGAGTATTAAAAAAGCGAGCCTCAAAGATGAAGTCGATGGGCTAAAAGACAAGGTTGATATCGATGTCTGGGCTAGTATAAATGTGGTACGCAGCGTCGGAAATATCGGAGCTCATATGGAGAAAGATATCAATATTATCATTGATGTTGAGCCCGGCGAAGCACAACTCTTAATAGGGCTAATTGAGCAATTAATTGATGACTGGTATGTTGCCCGCGAAAGTAGGAGCAAGCGTACTGAAGAATTAAAAAAGCTTGTGGTTGCAAAAGAGGCACAGAAAAATGAAATACCAATTGAAAATCAAGAAGAACAATATGAAAAATTTTAACGAAGATACATTAACTGAGCAGCCAGTTATTGATTGGTTAAAGGAGTTCGGTTACGACTATGAATTTGGACCAGATTTGGCACCAGGTGGTCCTTTAATGGAAAGAAACTCTTTTAGGGAGATTGTTTTAGTTTCACGATTAAAACGTTCATTAAGGAGGTTAAATTCAGATTTATCTGATTCAGCGATTGATGATGTGGTTTTAAAGATTATGAGTTTTGAGCATCCAAGTTTAGATATTGCTAATAAAGAAATGCACAAAATGATAACTCAAGGAGTTAAAGTTGAATCAAAAGATAGAGATAGGGAAATGAGAGGTAAAATAGCTAAGGTTTTTGATTTTGAGAATCCTCAAAATAATGAATTCTTAATTGTTAATCAATTCGCGATACAGGGAATGGAAAATGTTAGAAGACCCGATGTGGTTATTTTTATAAACGGTATACCTGTTTCTATTTTTGAATTAAAAAGTCCTACTGCTGAAGAAGGAACAATTTATTCTGCATTTAAGCAATTACAGCAATATAAAAAAGATATTCCTGATATTTTTAAATATAATCAAATTTTAGTAGTTAGTGATCTTTTACAGGCAAAGCATGGCACAATGACTTCCTCTTGGGAGTGGTTTTCTAATTGGAAGGGTGTTGAAAGCGAGGAAGAAAAAAACGAAGGGGTATCTGAGTTAGAAATACTTATTAAAGGAATTTTTCATAAAACTCGTTTATTGGATATTATAAAAAATTTTATTGTTTTTGAGGCAGACAGCGAAAAAGACACAAGTAAGTTTTCAAAAAAAATGTGTCTTTATCATCAGTACTTTGGTATAAATAAAGCGATAAATGAAACTTTGCGAGCGATTGGACCTAAGGGGGATAAAAAAATCGGTGTATTCTGGCATACCCAAGGAAGCGGAAAATCGCTATCAATGGTTTTTTATGTAAATAAGCTAAAAGAATTACCAGTACTAAAAAGTCCAACATTTGTATTTTTAACTGATAGAAATGATTTAGATAATCAATTATATAAAACATTTTTAAGAACTGGTTATCCTACGGCAAAACAAGCGGAAAGCATGAAGGATTTAAAAGATAGGCTAAAAACAGCAGTAGGTGAGTTAATATTTACTACAATTCAAAAATTTGGAGGTGAAAATTATCACACTCTTTCCAATAAAGAAAATATTATAGTTATTGCTGATGAGGCGCATCGTTCTCAGTATGCAAAACTTGCAGGTAATGCACGAAATGCTTTACCAAATGCTTCATTTATGGGTATTACTGGTACGCCTATTAGTTTACAGAATCGTGATACTCGTTTAGTCTTTGGCGAGCACATAAGTATCTACCCAATTAATCAAGCGGTTGAAGATGGTGCAACTGTGCCGATTTATTATGAAGGAAGATTAGTGCCTTTGCATTTAACCAATTATTTTATTGATGAGGAGTTTGAGAATTTAATGGTGGAGCAAGAATTTGAAGTTAAAGAAAATATTAAAAAGAAGTGGGCAAGATTAGAACAAGCCATTGGAGCCAATGATCGGTTAAAGCAAGTTGCAGGGGATATAGTGGATCATTTTAATGGTAAAGGAGTTGAAGGTAAGGGAATGATAGTTACAATAAGTAGGCGAGTAGCAGTAGAAATGTATAAATTGATTTCAAAGATTCCCTTGGCGCCAAAAGTAGCAGTTGTAATATCAAAAAATGAAGATTTTAGGGGGGAAATACAAAAAGAATTAAGTAATAAAGAGTTAGAAAAAAAGTTTAAAAATCCTGATGATCCGTTAAAGATAGTGATTGTATGCGATATGTGGCTTACTGGTTTTGATGTGCCATCATTGTATACAATGTATATTGATAAGCCTTTAAAAAATCATACTTTAATGCAAGCTATCGCTCGTGTTAATCGGGTATTTAGAGATAAGCCAGGTGGTTTAATAGTAGATTATATTGGTATTGCCGATAATCTAAAAAAGGCATTAAGTATTTATAGTTCTGATATTAGGAAAGAAGCAATGATTCCATTAGGTGATATAGTAAATAAAATGCTTGAAAAATATGATGTGGTGAGCACAATGTTTTTGGGGATTAATTATTCTAATTGGAAGAAACTTAAGAATATTGATAGAACAAGATTATTTCAGCAAGCGGTAAATATGATTATAACAGACGAGAAAAGTGGTTTGCTTGATGAAGGAAAGAAGAAAAGGTTTCTAAAAGAAAGTGAATCTTTATTTAAGCTTTTTGCATTAGTAATGCCTCATCACGAAGCGCATCTGATAAGAAATGATGTTGAATTTTTTCAAGCTGTTAAAAAAGCAGTTGTAAAAAGAATTGTTATTGGCACAGGAGGTGTTGGTTTAGAAATAGAATCAGCTATTCGCGAACTTGTTTCCAAGAGCATAGTTGCTGAAGGAATAATCAACATTTTTGCTATAGAGGATAAAACAAAGTCAGATATTTCGATATTTGATGAAAGGTTTTTAGAAGAAGTAAAAAATATGAAATTTAAGAATCTTGCGATTGAAACGTTGCGGAAACTTTTAAATGATGAACTGCGCTTAAGAATAAAAAGAAATTTGGTGCGCTATAAATCACTTATGGAATTGCTGGAGCAGATTATTGAAGAATATGAAAGCAATATTATTAATTCAACGAAAGTCATTGATCGCTTAATAGCACTAGCAAAAGAGATAAAAGCAGCAGGGAAAATAGGTATAAACTTAGGCTTGGATGAAGAAGAGGTTGCTTTTTATGATGCTATTGTTTCGGTTAAAAAATCGGAGTTAAAAAATGGAGAATTAAAAGATTTAGTTAAAGAATTAGTGCGAATAATAAAAAGGGATTTAACAGTGGATTGGACTAACAATGAAGTTATTAAAGCAAGAATTCGCGCTAATGTTAGATTATTATTATTACGCAAAAAATTCCCGATTGAACAGAATAAAAAAATCTTAGATTCGATTTTTCAACAAGCGTTTTCATTATATA
Organism: Candidatus Helarchaeota ASGARD archaeon Hel_GB_A; assembly: GCA_005191415.1. Classification (GTDB taxonomy): domain Archaea; phylum Asgardarchaeota; class Lokiarchaeia; order Helarchaeales; family HEL-GB-A; genus HEL-GB-A. The sequence goes on along the minus strand of SUPS01000136.1, from coordinate 830 downwards.
GAGATTTTATTCCAGCACAGGTATAAAATATATTGAAGAATTATTGGAGTTGAACTTCGATAATTTAACCAAAAGGTTAAAAATTAATCCTTCAACAAGTTCAGAACAAGTTAAAAGATAATTTAATTATAAAAATATGGCAAGAAAAACATGGAAAGATGAATTATGGGATTTTTTAGAAAAAATAAGTATTCTGTATGTATTCGCGTTATTTTTTATTTGGTTTTCTGACAAAGAACTATTTTTTAAATTATTAGGATGGGGACTCGCAATATTAGGTGTTTTAATCGCAATTATAATATTTACGCAAAGATTTACGAAAAGATCTAAAATTCATAAACAAAGTCAATGGCGAACTGATAGAGAATTATTGAGTTGGTTGAGAGGGCTAAAGCCATGGGAGTTTGAGCGTTATATTGCTGAATTATTTACAAAATTAGGGTACAAAACTACTGTCACTGGAGGTGCTTACGATAGAGGAGTAGATGTCATAGCAGAAAAAGATGGTTTGAGGCATTATATTCAATGTAAAAAATATATGACCTCTACGGTGGGAGTTGGTGAACTTAGAGATTTTTATGGAGCAATTGCTGATCATTTAGCCCAAGCCAAGGGCTATTTTATTACTACGAATAAATTTACTTTGGAGTCTGAAAGATTTGCCGAAAATAAACCGATTGAATTAATTGATAGTTATAAATTAATTAAATATATAAGACTTTCTGAAACATCTAACCAAAAGGTCAAAAATTAATAAAAACTAACAAAAGTCGATAAAATTTAAATAATACTTTAGATAATGGATTTATATTGTAATATTAATTTTTATT
>SUPS01000135.1 GCA_005191415.1 Candidatus Helarchaeota ASGARD archaeon Hel_GB_A | reverse complement strand
TGGTGTAATACATGAGGAGTTCCGCGGAATCGTTCAGACCATCGGAATCGGTGTCTGGGTTGGTCGCATTGGTGTAATACATGAGGAGTTCCGCGGAATCGTTCAGACCATCGGAATCGGTGTCCGGGTTGGTCGCATTGGTGTAATATATGAAAAGTTCCGCAGAATCGTTCAGGCCATCAGAATCCGTATCATTGTTATGAGGATTACAATCATTTTGATATTCTTGTAAATTACTTAAATTATCATTATCAGGATCGTTTAAACTATCGTTATTCAATGGATTTAGACTATTTAGGACTTCCCAACCGTCAGGAATGAGGTCATCGTCAGTATCTGGATTAGTTGCATTTGTATTATAAGTTAAAATTTCCTCTCCGTCTAATAATCCATCATTGTCTGTGTCTGGATTATTTGGATTGGTTCCATAAAAGTTTTCCAATATATCATTCAGACCATCCCCATCAGAATCTTTCCCTAAATATTTAACAATCAATGCATCATTACCACCTGCGCCAAAACTATTTGTATAACCCGCAAGATAGAAAAATCCCATAGTATCTATTGCTATATCGTTATAAATATCAGAACCTCCTCCGCCCCATGTTTGGTTCCATATTAATGTCCCATTTGAATCATATTTCACAAAAGTAGCATCAACACCACCAGCCCCGAAACTAGATGTATAACCCGAGGTGTAAATTAAACCATCGGACCCCACTTTTATTCCTTTGTAGTACTCATCATTTCCCCCACCCCAAGTCTTGTTCCATAATAAAGTCCCATTCGAGTCGAATTTAAGAAGAATTCCATCACTTCCTCCTATCGCGAAACTGTTGGTATAACCAGCAAGGTAGATTGAACTATCGGAACTTATCGCTATTGCATTACCTCCATCGGAACTACCTCCACCCCAAGTTAGGTTCCACAATTGTGTTCCATTGGGTGCGTATTTCACAAGCATTCCATTATTACCGAAAGTTCCGGTACTGCCGGTGGCGTAGATAAAGCCACTGGAATCCAACGCCACTCCCTCATACCTATCATCACCGCTTCCGCCCCATGTATAATTCCAAATTCTTGTTCCATTAGGATAAAACTTTAAGAGGAAACCATCCCAATTGGGAGTCGGAAATCCAGCTATATCAGTTCGTCCTGCAACGTAAATGAATCCGTCAGGATCTACAGCTACCGCGTTGGCCATATCTTGATTAACACTACCCCAAGTTACATTCCAAAGTAAGGTACCATTCGAGTTATATTTAGTAAGGAACGCATCCTCGAATCCCATCGAGTAACTCATCCCTTCTCCTACAACATAAACGGAATTGTTGATATCTATTGTCACCGCATGTGCCAAATCCCAACCTGAAATGCCCCAAGTTACATTCCAAAGCTGCTCTCCCGAGGAATTATATTTCGTAAGGAACATTATTGATGAACCGCTACCCCCTGCAATGTAAATGGACCCATTTGTGTCCACTGCTACCCCCTCAGCAGCCTCATTAGTCCCTCCACCCCAAGTGCGATTCCAAATTTGATTGTAAGGAGTCTCATTTGATTGTAATGACTTTAAAAGGCGTGAGTTCATCGGTATGAATTGACTATTAGTTTCCTGTAATGAACGATCCAAAGTGAGATTCCAAATAAAATTATGAGTATTGAAAATTAATATTATACATATTAGTAAAAAAATTCTACGGTGATTGGGTTGCTCCATAAAAATCAACAATGTTAGGCAAATTTCTATAAAAATTTAATAAATTCTATAAAAATCTAATAGTTTAAATATTTTATTTAATTTTTTTTTCAAGAAAATCATCAATAATTGAAAAATTATAAATAAAAATCTATTCCTAAAAACTAGTACAAATGTTACCAGCTGTATTATCTAGGCGCCAGACTTCTGTTCTATTTACCAATTTTACCCCCTTCCAAATTCTAAGGCGATACTTCTCGATCTTAGTCACGTATTGCGATATCAACTTTCGTTCGAACATTGCATCGAGATCATTTTCCTCTGCCAATCAGGGTTCCAATTAAATTGCTCCACGGTAATAGATGGTGGCAGGACATGCAAGACATTTATTATCAAGATAGCGTTTGCAATTAGCACAATTTGCCCTACAGGGGGCTTTTTTCTTATTTCGAGAGGCGAGTTCAATGCGGAGGGGAAGGAAAGGGTCATAAGCAATTTCAGTAACGAGTTCAACATCAGATCTCCGAATTCCCTTACTAGATCGGATGGCACAGTTTTCTAATTGCTCACTTTCGAGGGTATTCCTATCTTCAGCGAACATTAGGGCAATAATATTGTCCGTACCCAGCGTTGAGTATAGCGAAATAAGCCTCGGACATTGACGGAATCGATCGAAAATAGCATCCTTTGCAGCTGCATCTTCGACTTCCAATCTAATGAAAAGGAGGTGAAATTTTAAGTGTTGGATGTTGAGTAAGCTGGATATACGCAAGACTCCACTTCGAGTAAGTTTAAGCAACCTTTTGCGAATGGCTGTGCTGCTGCGCTGGGTTTCTTTCGCTAACTCATGGAGAGTAGCTCTTCCGTTAAAACGAAGTCGATTAAGAATTTTTCGATCTATGTCATCAAAAATTTGTTTCATGGTTTAGAATGTTAACCAGATCATTTATAAAAGTATTCGAAAATGTACCTTTGTATGTTGTTTGATATTTCAATAATAATTATTTTGATCTGCATTGGTGCTGCTGTTGGACTTGTGAGTTCTTTCTTTGGCGTCGGAGCCTGTTTTATCATGGTTCCCGTAATGATCTTCATACTTGATGCGCTTCAAGGAGTAGACCCTTCTTTAGCACCATTAATTGCTTTTGGCACAAATATGGCAATCGTTGTTCCGACTGCACTAAGTGGGGCATTAAGACATCGCCGTACACTCCATTCTAAAGGGTATAGCTTTCCAGTCAAAAATTATCTATATTTTGTAATACCAGTTGCCATTGGTTCGGCTATAGGGGCGCTTGAAGCTTTTGTCTTTTTTGTCAATTTTCGTGCCTTTGCTGGATTAATAATGAAGACTCTCTTTGGAGTATTCTGTCTTATTGGAGCTTATCGTTTCCTACGTGCTCGCGTATTGCAACTTGAGGAACTTAAGAAACCAATTGGATGGCAATATGCTTTAGCTGGATTTTTTTCGGGGATGCTCGCTCACTTTATGGGTATTGGCGGCGGGCTCATTTACATGCCGGTTCTTAATACGCTCCTTGCAGTTCCAGCACTTTTTGCGGTGCCTATATCCTTGGCAACCATGATAATAGGATCATTTGTCGGTGCACTTTCATATGGTATTCTAGGGAGTTTAGATCAGGCATTGCATCCATCTGAATACCCTTCATTAACTTTTGGATGGTTCAGCCTAGAAATGTTTATCTTTATAGGAATCGCTAGTGTTATTCTTGCGCAAATTGGTCCAAGGCTCGCTCATCGTACTGATCCAAAGCGGTTCAAGATACTTTTAGCTATAGTATATGTGTATATCGGTATCCGACTTATTATTAACGGTAGCTTTCAACTTTCGGGCCTCCCAGCACCAATCCCCTAAAAAACGAGATAAAAAAAATTTCATATTTCCTCCTTTTTTTTCTTAAAATTTAAGAAGGATTTTAAAAGAATAAATAATATGGAAAGTAAAATTCTTGATGGACGAAAACTCGCGGACCGTATTGAAAAAGATTTGATAGAGGAATTGAAAACTTTCCCGCAGACAGATTCTACAGCTCCAGGATTGGCGACAATTTTAGTAGGTGAGAATCCAGCCTCTAAAATATATGTTAATATAAAGCGGAAAGCTTGTGAGCGGGTTGGAATACATTCGAAAATCATAAATTTGCCTGAAACAATCCAAGAAACGGATTTGCTCTCTAAAATTAGAGAATTGAATAATGATTCATCCATTCATGGGATTCTTGTGCAACTTCCTCTGCCTTCACACATTAATCTCAATAATATATTTTCTGCAATTGATCCTCGGAAGGATGTTGATTGTTTTCACCCCCAAAATTTCGGTAATTTGTTGATTGGTAAAGAAGATTTAGTGCCCTGTACGCCTAAAGGTATTATTACGCTCTTGGAGCACTATCAGATTCCAATTTCAGGGCAAGATGTTGTAATTGTGAATCATAGTACATTAGTTGGAAAACCTTTGGCACTTTTAATGTTGAATCGTGATGCCACCGTGTCGGTTGCTCACATAAAAACGAGAGATTTAAAAAAATTCACAGAAATGGCGGATATTCTGATTGTTGGTGTTGGAAAACCTCAATTAATTACAAGAGAAATGATCAAAGAAGGGGTGGTAATAATAGATGTCGGAATAAATCGTGTAGCTGGGAAAATCGTAGGAGATGTAGATTTTAATGGTGTTTTAGATAAAGTGAAAGCAATTACACCTGTGCCTGGTGGGGTAGGTCCTATGACGGTAGCATCCCTCCTTCAGAATACAATCTATACCTATAAACAACTTATTATGTAATCTCCAATTTTTTAAAAATTCTATTTATGAGCAATTTTATAAAGATCAATTGCTAACTTTTTAAGATATTCGTTATTAACGAGTAGTTTAATCCATCGAGAAGGGATTTTTTCAATTCCATTATAGGCTCCGCTAATAGCCCCTGTAATTGCACCACAAGTGTCCGTATCGCCCCCGGCCATAACCGCTTCTATGACACTATTCTCAAAATCGTCTGGTGACAATAAAAAGCAGTAAAGCGCTGAAATAGTTGTAGACATGGCATAAGCTGCAATATATCCTTCTTTTGTTTCTGCAGGATTTGGCCAAGGCGGTTTAATTCCGATTCCTCCTAATTCTATCAACGCTTCTACTTTATCCCTTTTTAAAAAATCTTTGAGTTTTAGGATGTTTTGCGCATAATCCTCGAATTCTGACTTTTGTACAGATGATGCTATGGTTTTAAGAAATATGTCAATATTTAGCTCATCACAGGTAATTAGATATGCTATAGATCTGGCAACCACGATAGCAGATGCAGTCGCCGCCCAATGGTTATGGGTCAGAAGACTTGAAAGCCGGGCATATTCTATCAATTTGGAAATATTATTGTAATAAAACAAACCAATAGGCGATACTCGCATCGCCGTGCCATTTCCTCCAGAATCGGACGCCGCTTCTTGCCAGGGTACTCCACTACTTAATTTTCGAATTGATGAAAGGCAACCATATCCAGGTCCAATAGGAGGTTCAGATAGCCAATCAACAAATCGCGAAATAAGGTCACCAAGGTCAAAACCCTTACTCCTCACTAATGATTCTGCAATCGCAATAGTAAGTTGAGTATCATCGGTGTATTGCCCTGCAGGGAGCCTATAAGGAGGAAAATCTGGTAATAAATCCATAATTCGTCCGCATCGTGCCTCAATCTGCTTACGAGACCATCCTTCGAATGGTCGTCCTAGTGCATCGCCCACTCCAGTTCCTATCAAGGTTCCTATGAAGCGGCTCTTCATTTTGTTCATATCATAAAAAGAGTCATAGAATTATTAAAAAAGATCGAAAGTAAAAAAATTGTAGAAAGTAGAATTAATTAAATTGTAAGGGTTGAAAAAAGATGCCATGTGATATTTGTGGAGCTGATGAAGTATCAGCAAAATGTATCGTTTGTGAAAAGAATCTTTGTTCTTCTTGTGTCCATAATTGTGATTTACAAGGAAAAGACGTATGTGTTCAAAAGGCAGGGGACTTTGTTATTTATCGCTGCCCAGGAACCCACTGTCCGACCTGTGCAATAGAATCTCTGATTTTTACGTGTAAAGATTGTGGTATTAAATTCTGTAGAACTGTGATTGATGAATGGGCTAAACCGTGTCCTACTTGTAAAGATTATATCTGTGGATTCTGCTATGAAGAACACATTAAAACATGCACGGACTATTACGACAAAGAAGAAGCACTCAGCAAACTTTATAAACTAATTGAGGGCGATAAAGAAAAGGACAAGAAAAGTTAGACCAAAAATTTTTCTAATTAAATTATAGTTATTCATACCTTTTTCTCATGATTGAAGTATTTGAACTATAAGATAAATGAAGAGCTCTTAAAGACTGACAATTAGAACGCTATTGAAGAGAAAATAATTCTTAAGGAATAACGCATAATATTTTTTAGCAATAACCTGTTTCACCATATAATAATTCCTAAAGGAAGGTGCTTTAGAATAGGTGGACAATTACAAATTCGAAGAGCTACGATGGACGATGTAGATGGTATAAGACGATTGACACAGCAATTGGTTCAATATCGCGGTAAGATCTTCAATGAAGAGCGGTTTATTTTCGGGTTAAGAAAACGGACTAAACCAAATTCAAGACATCATTTTTTTGTATGCACACAAAATGGTGAAATCGTAGGAATGACATTAGCGGAATTAATTCCATCCTGTAAGACAGAGGCCTATCTAAACACGTTATTCGTTGATAAGGCGCACCAGCGACAAGGTGTTGGACGAAAAATGTTCAATTTTATTATGGATTATTTAAGAGATTTGGGAATTGAAACAGTATTTATTAACATTCATAAAAATCAGCCAATGGAAGAAACGTTTTTCGAGAAATTTGGCTTTAAAGTTGATTTTGAATTGAAACCATTTACCTGCATGGTAAAACATCTAACGTAAAGGTGTCGAGTAAAAAATGTATTTCGAGAGTAGTGATGGAACACCTCTATACTATGAGGATCATGGGGTTAAAGATGCACGCCCATTGTTCCTCTTACATGGATGGGGTATCAGCTCGGTCTTCTTTTCGGAACAAATACCTGTACTCGTCAAAAATGGCTATCGAGTAATTACATGGGATTGGCGAGGGCATGGAAAAAGTAAATGGAATGGATCTCTAAAAAAAATGAATTCAAAAGAAGAATTATTAGAGATAATGTATGATGATTTCAAAACACTCAAAGCACATCTTGAAATCGACATGCCTTACGGCGTTATTGGGCATTCTGCGGGAGCAGGAATTGGAATTTCAATTGCTCTAGCCAATCCAGAGGAAGTTGCAGTATTAGGCATTTTAAATAGTTCATATGTCTTGGCAGAAACATTTGCTGAAAAAGCCGTATGGCAAATGATTCCCCCACTCCTTGAAGTCTCCTTCACTCCTTTTGTTCAAATCCCCTACAAATTACTATTACGGGGAAGCATTCCACTTCTATCTTTAGCATTAAGAAAACCTCGAAAAAAAGTAAAATTATGGATTGAGGATTTCATAAGCGTTAAAAGACAAACTGTAATAGAAGAATTGAGAAACTTAAAACAATATAATTTGTTGAACGATATTTCGAGAATACATATACCCTGTCTTATAATTGCAGGACAATACGATTTATTAACGCCACCGCGGCGATCTAGAGTTCTTCATGCAAGGATTCCCAATTCTGAATTACACATTATTAGGAATACGGGACATCTTTCAATGGTAGAACGTTCTGAAGAGGTCAACAAATACTTGATAGAGTTTTTAAAGCGCGAATTCCCACCAAACCGCTAAAAACTAAAGTTTCAATTTGGAAATTAACTCTAACATCATATAAGTGGCATCTTTACCACCTGCTTGGAGGAAATTCTCTAATTTTTCATCATTGAGGCTACGTATATCAATAGCCATCCGCGCATCCTTTAAGGATGATTTCCTTCGTTTTTTATCATATGCCAATAGAAAACTAAAGTCCTCCTTTGCTAACACATCTTTTGTGACCGTACTCACATAATGCCCTGAAATACAAGCAGGAATGATTCCATGGTATCCTGCAGCATCCCCTATTAATGCCACATTATTCTTAACACAAGTTTTAAGAGGTTCTCCGAATCGAGAGCAGTACATACCCCCCAGATACCTGATTTCATCGGCATCTTTCAATCGTTTGGATAACACAGGATGATCTTTCTTAATTTTCAGGTAATCTCTATAATTTCCGAATCCTATAAGGGCAAGGTTCTCTTCTAAGGGCGATAAAAATGCCATCCCAAAATTTTTATCAAAATCGAACCCGAAGAAAATTTCAATTATACCTGGGTCGATATCTGCGATATTGATAAATTCGATTTGAATTCCTGGGAAAAATTCACGTTTTTTTCGTTCAAGTTCGGAAAGGCCTGATTTTTTTGCAACACCTGATAGGAAAGATCGGACACCATCTGCACCAATAATGACATCAGCCGTAATTTCCTCAGAACCTTCTTTTGATTTTATGATGACTCCTTTCGAAATACTTCCTTCAGTTGTTATATCAATTACTTTAGAGGCGACTTTTATTTTTGCGCCTTTTTTTGCAGCTTGTTTAGCTAATTCTCGATCAAAATTAACCCTATCAACAAAATACCCCCCGAATCCAAAGTCTTCAAACTCACAAATTTTTTTCCCTTTTGGGCTCCAAACGCGCCAACCTTTCACTTTTTGAATGATTAATCTCTGAGGAATTGTCTTTATTAATTCATCTGTATATTCACAACCAGATATCCAACCAGAACAATGCTGAGGTAATCCTATATTATTATGTTCTTCAAGTAACAATACATTAAACTTTTCTTCTGCAAGAATTTTCGCAGTGGTACTCCCTGCAGGTCCAGCTCCAACAATTATAACATCATAATCGACCAAAGTTGATCACCTAATACAAGCAATAATTTGTGAATTATTCTGAAAACTTTTTAAAATTTTCATAATGAATAAAAAGACTTTCATCAAAAAAGAAAAAAAAGAAAACAAGACTAGTGGTTAGAAGTCGATTAATTTATTTTCTTTAAGATTTTCAAAGATATCATGAACGATTTTTTCAACGAACTCTCTTTTTTTCTGTGTTCGTTCCATAGTATATTCAATAATATCCTCTAGGGAATTATCACCATTGGCTTTTCGCCATAACACGTAAACTAAAGGAAGGACTTCTGAAATGTCACCATCCTCGTTCTTTAAGAAAATTGTCCGTTCTGCCGCGTTTAACCCGACTTTTTCACCTAGGTGAATCGGTCTAATATTACTCTGATCCTCAAGAATCAACTTCAACACCAATCTACGAGTAAAAGAAATTTCTCAAATTATAATTTGAGTGAAGAATGGTTCTACTTTCAAAAAAGTTCATTTGAGTATACTAACCCGTTTAACAATATAAGTATTGACATTGAATTATTATCATGGATATGTTGAAGGAACTATCATGTGGAAATTCAAGGCTAATTGCAAAAATTTGTACGGTCCTTTAGATAGAATTCTATATAAGAAAAAATAGATGAATTCCCTAGCAATGGAAAGAGAAAGCGGCTTTATACCAGCCTTCATAGGGGGTATCCGTAGCAGGAAAATTGCATAGAAGTCCTCGAAATGAAGATTCAGTTGGTAAGCGGTAATTACCTGATTTATCATAATAAGGATCAAAGCCCCAAATCCTCAATACTTTCCCTTTGCGAATTTGTTCTTGTCCCCATGTCCAGTAAATTAGATGACAATTTGCAAATTTAGCTTCATCTAACATCTGATGACTATAGTCTCTGCCTCCGTCATCTTCATAAGAATAGGCTACAAAACAAAATTGTTCCTTTAGGGGTAAATCGTGCCAATATTTCCACTTCGTATAATGATCCCCTGTCAGAAAAACGACAAATTTACCTGCTAGTTCATGAACTGTTGGCCAATTAGTGCCTGTTAAAGAACCATCATTTCGATTCACATGATCTTTATGAGTATATAATTTACCGCTTAGCTTTCTTTGAAGTACAGAATTAAGCGATTTCAAAATGGTGCTACATGATGAATTTACTAAATTTTCTTTAATATCAATACAGAGAGTAATTGGTTCATGATTTGGATTACTTTTGGACCAATCAATTAGAGTATCTAACCAGTCACTTAAGAGTACCGAACGAGGATTATCGTCCTCATATGAAATTTCTTCTTCTGGGTGGTTATGTCCCAATTTGAAATCTACAAATAAGTTTTTTCCTCCATTATGAATATCAAACTCTAAGCAACGAATTTTAGAGTTTAGCTGAAACCTAATTGATTTTCTCGCGCCCCCACTATATGATTGGTGCGTAGCCTTAAAAATCACTTTATTATATTGCTCGGACATTTTATCTTTCTTGGAGGTGGAGTTTCATTATTCTTCAATTATTGAGAATATTCATAGGTATATATAGCTTACCAATAAAAATTTATGATCCCTCATAATTCTCCTAATCGACTATTTTAACTTCTTAGCAAGGCGTTTTTTAGAATTTTCTCAGAATCGATCTGCTTATTAAAAAGAAAAAAAAGAGAATTACCATAAAAAACTTAGAAATGGCTAAAAAATTATTGAAA
>SUPS01000134.1 GCA_005191415.1 Candidatus Helarchaeota ASGARD archaeon Hel_GB_A | reverse complement strand
TCTTCAAAAAGATATAATGTTTTTTCCAAGAGTGAATCGGCATGAAATTAGTCGTTCTACGAATGGGGCACCGTCCTGTAAGAGATAAGCGGATCACGACGCATGTTGCTCTTGTAGCGCGAGCATTTGGAGCGGATGGGATAATTATTAGTGATGTTAGTGACAGTAGTATTAAAGAAAAAATAATAGATGTGAGAGATCGATTCGGTGGAGATTTCTTCATCGAAATGGGACAGAATTGGTTAAAAGTACTAAATAATTGGAAAAATAGTGATGGCGAAATAATTCATCTTACTATGTATGGCATTCCCCTTCCAGAAATCATTGAGAAAATCCGAGTTTCACCCAAGGATAAATTAATTATAATTGGAGGGGCTAAAATCCCTTCTGATGTGTATAAGATAGCAAATTACAACGTTTCAATTACCAATCAGCCCCACTCCGAGGTGGCGGCATTAGCTGTCTTCCTCGACCAGTTTTTTCAAGGTGCAGAATTTCAGAAACGCTTTACGGATGCGAAATTTGAAATTATTCCTGCTGAAAAAGGAAAAATTGTTAAAAAAGCCAATTTAGGTGATTTGTAAAAGGTGTTTGAAGGAGTGACGGCATCCTCGAGATGCTCATAAAACACAGGGACATGTTGAGAAAGAGGTTGAAAGAAGAATCATCATAAAAATAAACCATTTATTCTCTAAAAACTAAAATCGCTTAAGCTAGTCATCTGATTTTTTCTTTTTCGTTTTTAGGTGGACAATATCCCCAAGCGTGATATCACTTGGCAACTTCGTTTCTAATTTGATTTCAGGAATATCTGTTGTAGGAACCATTAAAGTTATACCCAATGTTTTTTCCAATTTCTGGATGACTACTTCATCTGGTTGCATTTTACCACTTTCAATCCGGCGAATCATCGAGAGCCGTTCAATAAGTTGATTTGAAAGTTCTTTTTGAGTCCATCCTTTTTTCTCTCGCGCCTCTCTAATTACTTGGGCATAATCGTCACGCAATTCTAGATTTGCATATGATTTTTTACGGACTTTTTTCTGAGGACGAGGTTTTGTTTTCTTTGGTTTGTAAGTGCTAGATGGCTGGGGTGCTGGTGGTTGTTTTTCGGCAAACCTTGCGCAAATATCACAAACCATCAGCCGTGCCCCTTCAAAATACCTGAACTGTGGTTTGCCTGAAATTTTTCGCCCACATACGTCACAAGAATTTCTACCTTCCGTCACAAAATCCGCCAACTTATAACCAACTTTCTCTTCTTAACATAAGGACTGAAAGATTACAAATATTTTTTCCTTTCTTCTAGTACAAGAGTGGTGTGCGTATCGAGTATGCGGGAATCGGTATAAAGGCGTTGAAGAAATTGATTGAAACTTTCAATGTCTTTTGTTCGGACGACAGCTAATAATCCATAATTTTCTCCTGTGCGATAAAGATCAGTTATTTGAGGTTGACTTGATAAGAACTCCAGGGCTGTGGTATTGTAACATGCAGGATTCACCTTAATCCTAATATAAAATTTTGTTTTAACTCCTAACTTCGTATAATCAAGAGCAATGGTAAATCCTTCAATAATATTCTCTTCTTCCAATCCTCTGATTCGCTTCGAAACGGCGGGTTGTGAAATTTTGATTTTTTTCTTTTTTAAAACTTGACTAATTTGGCTATGAGTAAGTGGTTTCTTCCCTTGATTCCGTAAAATTTCAAGTAATTCTAAATCTTTTCGATCTAATTCTCTTTTCTCTCGTTTTTTTAATATATTCTGAAATGTATGTCCATTTTCCTTATAGATATGGATAATATCGATGATTTGGTATTTTTTGGAGGCACTCCTAGCCATTAATCCATCAATTTGATTTAAAATTTGGTCAAACTTTTCTAGGATTCTGACTTTTAGGATAAGAGAATATTCCCCAATAATTCCATCAATTGATTCGCATTCGGGTAAGTTTTGTAGAGTTTCTGCCAGCCATGGTTCATGTGGATTAGTTTTAATTTCAATAAAAATTGTCTTTTGAAAAAACCAATTAGGATCAACAACTATTATGTAATTGTTAATAATATTCTTTCTGATTAATTCTGTTATTTTCTTATTTACAGTATTTCGTGATATTCCCAATTCTGTAGCTATCTCCGTATAATGCTTTCGATGGTCTTTTTTCAAAATCTCAATTAATTTATGATCTAGCTCGTCTATGGCCATGCGTTAATTACACACCTCTTATTATAGAATGATAAATTTCTCAGATAAATATTATGCATTTGATTCATATCTTACAAAAAAAGTTATATACTGTAATACAGAGAGGATTGCAAAATGATTTTGAGGTGGCAAAAATTCCTGGTAAAGATTATAAAGTTAAGGATATGGGCTTGGCACCACAAGGAAAATTGGCGATTGAATGGTCTGCTGCCCAGATGCCCGTGGTAATAAAAATTCGAGAACGCTTTAAAAAAGAAAAACCATTAAAGGATATACGAATTGGAGCATGTCTCCATGTTACAAAAGAAACAGCGAATCTTGTAATCACATTGAAAGAGGGCGGTGCCGAAGTAGCTCTTTGCGCATCAAATCCGCTTTCAACTCAAGATGAAGTCGCTGCCGCTTTGGTTGAAGAAGGTATCAAGGTTTATGCTTGGCGAGAGAATCATGATGAATATTATTGGTGTGTCAATAAGGTTTTAGATCTTGAACCAATGATTACTTTAGATGATGGAGCTGATTTAATTAATACCGTTCATTCAGAAAGACAAAATTTAATTGAAAATATCATCGGTGGTTGTGAAGAAACTACAACTGGCGTAATACGGCTACGGGCAATGGCAAAAGATGGAGTACTTAAGTATCCCGTGATTGCGATTAATGATGCAGAAACAAAATGGGATTTTGATAATATTTATGGAACAGGACAGAGTACAATGGATGGAATCCTTAGAGCAACTTCTGTCCTAATCGCTGGGAAAAAATTTGTTGTGGCAGGATATGGACACTGCTCGAAAGGTATTGCCATGCGGGCACGAGGCTTAGGCGCACACGTCATTGTCACAGAAATTGAACCAGTCAAAGCCCTTCGTGCGGCTCTTGATGGATTTTGGGTTATGTCAATGAAAGAAGCAGCCCCTATTGCAGATATTATCGTTAGTGCCACTGGTAATAAAGATATAGTACGGAAAGAGCACATTGAACTCCTAAAAGATGGTGTAATCTTAGCGAATTCTGGGCATTTTAATGTAGAAATCAATATTCCTGATCTCGAGGCGGCTTCTACCAGTAAACGGAAAATAAAGCCAAATGTCGAAGAGTATATTTTAAAAGATGGTCGCCGTGTCTATCTCTTAGCGGAAGGCCGCCTTGTGAATTTAGCCGCAGCAGAAGGACACCCCAGCGAAGTTATGGACATGAGTTTTGCAAATCAATCACTTTGTACAGAATATCTTATTAAAAAAGGTAAAGAATTGAAGCCAGATGTCTATAAAGTACCAATTGAAATAGATAATCAAGTTGCCGCATTGAAATTACAATCAATGGGTATTCAAATAGATAAATTAACCCCTGAGCAGGAAAAATATCTTTCCAGCTATGAAGAAGGTACTTAATTTCTAGTTTTCCCCAACTTTTTAATCGAATCTTTAGAAAACTATAAAACGTCCAATTTCTTACAGAAACATAATCTTCATTTTTTCCTATAATGAAAATAGCGAATTAGCTCTGTTTTGCGGTGATAGCCATGACTAAAGAAAAATGGGTTGTAACTTCAGCGTGGCCGTATGCTTACGGCATTCCCCACCTAGGGAACTTGATAGGATCCGTTTTATCGGCAGACGTATTTGCACGGTATTTACGCTTAAAAGGAGCAGAAGTCGTTTTCGTCTCAGGAAGTGATGAACATGGCACCCCTATTGAAGTTGCAGCTATTTCCCAAGGGTTAGAGCCAAAACAACTCACCGATCAAGTCCATAAGTCTATAAGTGAATTATTTCAAAAATGGGCTATTTCTTTTGACAACTATACGCGCACCCACAATCCCGTGCATATCTCTTACGTGCAAGATTTTTACCGTAAAGTGTATGAGAATGGCTATATTTTTACCCAAGACGTTGAAATGCTCTATTGCCCAAAATGCAAACGTTTCTTACCAGATCGTTTTGTGGAAGGCACATGTCCTCATTGTGGCGCGAATGCACGGGGTGATCAATGTGAATCTTGCGATCGCTTGCTCGAACCTACCGATTTAATAAATCCTCGCTGTAAAATTTGTAACACTACACCTGTCATCAAAAAGACAAAACATTGGTATTTTGATTTTAAGAAATTTGAAGATCCATTGAAAAAATTTATCGAAACACATCCCGTCATTCCCGATAATGCGAAAAATTGGTGTCTTGGCATTTTACGGGAAGGGCTAAAACCGCGTGCTATCACGCGAGACCTAAAATGGGGTATTCCCGCTCCCTTTCCAGGCTCCGAGGGAAAAACTATTTATGTGTGGTTTGAGGCTGTCTTGGGCTATGTCAGTGCCACAAAGCAATGGGCTGAACAGAATAATAAACCTGATTATTGGAAAGAATTTTGGTTTAATAAAGATACAAAAACCGTATTTTTTATTGGAAAAGATAATATCCCCTTTCATTTACTTATATTTCCTGCTTTACTTTTAGCCACTAATTTAGATTATGTCTTACCGTACAACGTTTCCTCCACGGAATTTCTTTTATATGATAATCAAAAATTCAGTAAATCTCATAATATCGGAATTTGGATAGATGAAGCATTAGAATTAGCTCCTGTTGATTACTGGCGATATAGCCTCATCATTTCTAGACCTGAATTGAAAGATGTCAGTTTCTCATTAAATGATTTGGCGACCTATGTCAATTCAGATCTGAATGACGTGCTCGGAAATTTCATACATCGGACATTAACTTTTATTACAAATTACTTCCAAGGTAAAGTCCCAGAGAGAGGTCCTCTAGATGAACACGATGAAGAATTTATTCGAGCGATCAAAGATACTCCCCCAAAAATCGCTCAATTTATTGAAAATTTCAAGTTCAAAGCAGCGCTGAAAGAGGTTATAGGGTTAGCTCGAAAGGGAAACAATTATCTAAGCATCAAAGAACCCTGGCACCAGATTAAAACGGACAAAGTCGGCACTGGAACCACTTTAAATCTGTGCATCCAGCTAGTCCGTGCTCTTGCCATATTGCTTTCTCCTTTTATTCCTGAATCCAGCCAGAAAATCTGGAATTCTTTAAGTATACAGAAAGATGTAACGCGTGCACCATGGAAAGAGGCATCAGAATTACTAATTCCTACAGGACACACTATTCTTGCTCCAAAACCACTTTTTTCTAAGATCAAAGTGAAACAAATAAAAGCTAAACTTAACTCATTACGTCGACAAAAAGAACCTAAGCCGTCCAAACAGCCCTCACTCCTTCCTCAAATTACATATGAGGATTTCAAGAAACTCGATATCCGCATCGGTAAAATAATCGGAACAGAACCCATCAAAGGCGCAGACAAACTAATAAAATTACTGATCGATATTGGAGACCGACAAATTCAGTGTGTTGCAGGAATAAAACCTTACTATAAGCCTGATGAATTAAAAGGAAAATTGGTTAGTGTCCTAGTAAATCTCCAACCCACAAAATTAAAGGGAGTACTTTCCGAAGGAATGATTCTAGCGGCAGTCAAAGACGATTCAATCAGAATTTTAATTCCTGATGGGGAAATCGATCCCGGCTCTAAGGTTTATTAATATTTACAAAGGATGCTACAAACCTGAGTCAAGATCCTTTACTGACGGAACCTCTAGATCGTACTGCAGTCGCAAAAAAAACCATTTACTACTCTATTTATACCTATTACGGCTTATTCATGCAAATTTTAGTTCTTTTTGTAGCAGCTTATCAATTATCTGCAAATGATATCGCTCTCATTGCCTTCTTCAATCTCTATCTAGGCGTTTGTCTTGTTTTTTCATCATTTGGATTCAAAACCACCAGTGTTAAGTATATCGGTAAATATATCGGAGAAAAAGATTCTAGAAGGGCATCAGCTGTCGCATACTTAACAGTCCTTATTTCTATAACAATCACAATCTTCCTCTTTTTCATATTCTATCTATTTAACACTGAATTTCAGCTTTTTATTTTTCCGAGAGATCCCCTTTTACCTTATAATTCCCCGTACTCTTTATTTCCCTTCGTCCTCCTTATTACCCTCCCAATAGCCGCCCTTAATGCCATTTTAATTGGCGTTCAAAAAGTTCGTGAAATGGCAATAATTAACATAGCTGGAATAAGTCTGAAGGGAATCATCTGCGTTGTTCTCTTATGGAGTGGATTTGGTGTCATTTCAATTATCTATGCTTGGCTTATCTCGAATGTTGTTATTTTAGCAGGGTTATCTACTTTTTTCTTTAAAATCTTCCCGAAACCAAACTTCCAACAAATCCCCCTCCGAGAACTTTTTAGCTTCGCATTCCCTATCTTTTTAGTGAGTGGATTGAGTTCACTTGTGTTCTTTATTGAGGATTTCATATTAACATTTTTTATTTCAGCCGCTATGTTCGGGATATGTTATATCTTTCTACGGATCTTTTCGGTGTTTCAGAAATTTCTTGAATCCTTCAGAGGCTATATTTTTTCATACTATTCAACTATTCATGCGAAATATGGTAAGAAAAATTTAGAAGAGAAAATTTTTATTATTTCAAAGTATCTCGCAATAGTTTTCATACCCTTTGCACTTTTAATGATCTTAGCTACTCCAGTCTTTATAGAACTCATAAATTTCTTTTTCGGCATCCTTATCACAGAGGTTAATTGGTATATTTTCTGGGCATTACTTTGCAGTGTGATATTCTTTTCCTTTGCGCTCAGTTATGGACAAACTTTATTAATAGTATATAAAAAAAGTGTAGTAGTCCTTAAAATTGAACTTCTTATCGCCACAGAATTTCTAATTTCATGTCTAATTTTGATACCACTTTTAGATATAATTGGTCTATCCTTAGCCACTTTATTCAATGCCATTTTTATGCTTTGGCTCAAATATATCTATGTAAATAAGAAAATTACAATTAAACTGGATTTTCTATCGATCAAACGAATTTTCTTCGCTGCAATTCCTATGATTATTGTTATTTTCCCTGTATTCCTGTTTCGCGATTTTTATATCACCATTTTTCTGATAATTGGCTCCCTTTTTCTTTACCTCGTTTTTCTTAAATATTTTAAATGCCTTAATGATGATGATATTCAATTAGTTGGTGAGATTTTTGGGAAACGAGTGGAAATGGTAATCAGGAAAATTTTGTTTTTTTGAGAAATCGAGGAAGTGGTTCTTGAGTGAATAGATGGATACAACGACCGTTGGGATTTCTTTTATTTCTTAAACTGTATTCCAATCAATGGAAATCTTATTCACAATTAAGACAGTTGCAATTAAAAAAAATTGTTAGATTAATTAGGTATGTTAAAAAAAACGTTCCCTTTTATCAGCAAATATTTGAAAAGGAACCTACTTTCTTGGAAAATTTCCATTCCTTGACTGAAATTAAAAAATTTCCAATTATCACCAAAAGTATATTAAATAAAAATTATGAAAATTTCATTTCAAGACGAATAGATCCACATAGCTGTGCGAAACTTAATTCCTCTGGCTCGACTGGAGAGCCCACTACTATGTTATACGATCCTATACATCAAATTTTCAATTTTGCCTTTGACTACCGCTATAAACATGCAATTGGGGTAAAATTCCGATATAATCAAGCGATCATCGAAGATTCTAGTTATTTTCCCAAAATCAATTCAATCACAAAGCATATACTCTACTCGCGGACATTTTATTTATCAGTGTTTCAAGATCCATCTCTATTAGTTCAACAACTACAACGGTTAAATCCCGCAATTATTGCTGGACCCCCCTCTATTATGGAAGCAATAGCCAGAATCATTCTGGAAAACCGCATTCGAAAGATTACCCCTCGAAAAATAATTTGCTCTAATGAGGTCTTGGACTATAAAGCGCGTGAATTGATTGAAGAGGCTTTTCATACAAAGATCTTTGAAACTTATGGTCTTACGGAAATTCCTCATGTGGCGTGGGAATGTAATTTTCATACTGGTTTTCATATTAACGTTGATAATGTGTTGTTAGAAATTGTAAAGAATGGAAAAGATTGTGCCCCTCATGAAATCGGTAGAATAATTATTACATCTTTTAATAACAAAGTTATTCCATTAATACGCTATGACACCGGTGATTTAGGGTGCCTAACTGATGAAAAATGCCCATGTGGTCGAAACTTCCCTCTCATTGAGAAAATTTACGGCAGAACCAATGATTTATTACATTTGCCTAATGGAAAAATCACGCACCCATGGATTCTCATAAACGCATTAAAAACTCTTTCATTTGTTAAACAGCTGCAAATTATTCAGGAAAAAGAAGATTTAATGGTTATTAAAATAGTCGAAAATCACGCCGCCAATTCTTTTAATGAGACATTAATTATAAATACCTGTAAAAAGACGCTCGGTGATGAAATTAATTTTAGAATTAAAAAAGTCTCTCGGATTGATAGAGGGAAAGATAGAAAATTCCATGTTGTTATTTCTAAATTACATCAGAAATACCCTTGAAAAATCTAAAAATAGGTGAATTTGTTGGAATTCTCGAAGATCGCGAGTTACATTAAAAAGCTCATTAAAGATTTCTTCCGTTCCCTTAAATGGAAGGGTGAAATCGAATTTATGGTAAGATACAGGGATGTCCAACCAGCGTCCTATAATCTAAATGAATACGGTTTCAAAATTGAACGTGCTTCCTTAAATGTAATTAGAAATTTGTATCGAATTCGGCGTGCCGATTTCTTTGACTATAAAGACCGCTTAAAATTAAAGCATATTTGTTTAGTTTCAAAATTGAAAGATTCTAACAAGATTACAGGTTATTTTTGGGTAGGCGTAAATAAATATAGGTTTAAAGATGTAATCTTAAAAATTCAATTAAGGGAAGATGAAGCATATCTCTACAATGCTTATATTTTTCCTAAATATCGAGGGAAAGGAATCTTCTTTTGGGTCATTTCAAAAGTTGTAGAATATTTAGTCCCTTACAATTATAAGCGAGCTTACGGTATAGTCGCTATGACAAATCCTGCTATGATAAAGCATGCTATTCCGAAGTATGAAAAGCTGGGATATCGGTTCTTTAAATATTTGAAACCAATTAAAGCTAAAAAGAGAAATCCCTTTCTCCAAGATCTTTATGATTTATATTATCTTATTCGATATTTTGAAAAAACCTAGGTTCCAAAGGGAAAGACCGCATTGAAAAAAAAGATTAAAATAGGGTTGTTAGTCTCTGGATTTCCTCCAACCACCATAGGAGGAGCTGAGATTGCAGCGAAAAACATTGCAGAATACATCTCAAAAAGGAACTTTGAAGTCCATATTATCACGAGAAATACGATAATTAAACTTAATGGGAAAAAATATTCCCTAAAAAAGTTAGAATATTATAATGGATATGTTATCCACCGATTTCCATGTTCTAAATCTTCTATTCTCCGTTTTATTACTCACGTGCTTTTCAGTTTGAAATTGTTATTTCAAATCAAGCCGGATATAATTCACAGCCAACAAATTACGCCTAATGGATTAGTTGCTATTATAGGAGGCAAAATTCTAAGAAAAAAAACGGTGGTATGGGCACAAGGAAGTGAAGTCTATGATTCTAGCCTATTATATTTAAAATCTATTGCCCAATTTATTATCACAAATGCTCATATTGTATTAAGTGTCTCTAAGGATATGACTAATCGAATGAAACGACTTTGGCCAAATGTATCTATATTCACACTCCAGAACGGAATAGATTTGAATAAATATTTCCACAATCCGCTTTCTAAATCAAGTATCAACCTCATTTACGTAGGACGATTAATTAAGATCAAGAGGGTTGCTGATGCACTTAAAGCGCTTTCACATTTTAAAAAAAATCAGCCCCCATTAACACTGACGATTATTGGTACGGGTCCTCAAGGGGGTTTTCTAAAGAAACTTTGTCATTCTCTAGGTCTTAAGGATTCTGTTCAATTTTTAGGCTCTATCCATCCTGCTAAAATTCCGGATTATTTGGCAAATGCCGATATTTTTATATTTCCCTCTCTTAGAGAGAGCTTTGGGCTCGCTATCTTAGAAGCCATGGCATCTGAATTACCAATTTTAGCCTCCCGAACCACTGCCATTCCTGAGCTCGTCCATGAAGGAGAAAATGGGCTTCTCCACTCCCCAGGGAATACAAGTGAGTTGGTAAAGAATCTGAAAACTTTAATTGAGAATGACACTCTAAGAAAATCGATGGGGCAGAAATCTCGCGAAATTGCTCGAAATTATGGATGGAAACGTATCGTAGAGGAATTAATTAAACTATATTCCATTTCCTAAATT
>SUPS01000133.1 GCA_005191415.1 Candidatus Helarchaeota ASGARD archaeon Hel_GB_A | reverse complement strand
ATACTTAATAGCTCGTGTTTTTATTAGATAATTAATGCACTTCTCCCTTTTTTCAATTGAAAATCCCCTCAATTTGATAGTCAAGCTGTCTAATTTAGTTAGTTTTTTTTGCTCATTCTGACTATGTTCAAATAGACAATAGTTCGGAGGCAATTATATCCATTTTAGTTATATATCTAATGGTTTATAAATCATTAATAAATTCCTTAGAATTTATATTTTCTTACAATTAATAAATACCCTATAATGTGAAATAAAATGTAAGTATAGCTCTTAGAACTTACATTTTATATTTAAAATCGTATTTTAAAATGGCATCTATCAGTTAAATGAAAAAGAAAGATAACTCATTAAATCCTTATTAAATTAAAATAATGGATCTGGAAATAGACATCTATAGATATATTTATAAAAAGATTTTAAGAGGGAAAGAGAAATGGTGCGGCTAATGCCAGCGCCATTATACTTAATAAGAGGGCTGCCATTATACCAGTAAGGATAGCAAGGTGAGTGCGAAATCGTTGCAAATAAAGTGCGCCCGCGAAAGTACTTAACATAGTGATCACAAAAACAGTGCTTAGAATGCTTATTAAAAAATCTGCCTCAGCAAGGGTTAGCATTTTTTATCACTCATTAGTGGTTTGAATTATGCTATGTATCATCAGATAAATAAATAAAGATCAATTCAAATTGTTTGGTATTTTTAGGATTTATCCGCTTTAACTATTTAAAAATTGACTCATTATAGGAGTTGATCCTATTCCTGTATTTGGACTAGATAACGTTGTTGTAGGTGTAATTTTTATCATTTTTGCAGTATATTGTCTTTTAATATCACGCGATGTTAATGATAAGAGGAAAACTGAGCAGGATAAGGAACTTTTAGTTGAATTGCGAGAAGGATTTTATAATGGAATATTGACAGCAGTACTTTGTATAGTAATGGGGCTTTTTTATATTATTCCAGGGCTGATGGTCGCGTTAGTTCACAATACGATTCAAGATAGTCTTTATTTATTATATCCGACACCTACTGCGACGTTCGCAATTTATTTTCTGGGTTTTGTATTTGTATTTATAGCCATTTTTGTATTGTATGAATGGAAAACGAAAAAATTCTCAAGTGCGCCCCCTCCTGAACATAAGGTGCATAAGTTAGATAAGGAATTATCGAGGAAGGCCTTCCATGTTTTGATTATTGGAGTTCTTGCAGTTTATTTAATTGTAGGAAGGTTGGTGAGGAATTCACTCTACACATATCTTTCGATACCGGCGTATGATTACTGGGGATATGGAGCCGCAGACTGGACTGTAATTGATGGGGGGCAGCTTATTACCATGTTTGGGGTTACGATCGTCTTTGAATTTTGTTTATTACTGGACATGATTCGGTTAAAAGCGCCTCGATATTTTCCTGCGAGGATGCTAAGAAATTTGTATAGGGAAAAAGAGAAAGATACGTTAGGTCCGCATATTTATTTAGTTGCAGGTATTCTCTTTGCCACAGTAGTATTTCCTCCGCCTATTGCAATGGCAGTAGTCGCCATTAGTGCTTTAGGGGATGCAACAGCAACGATAGTAGGGGTTACAAAGGGGAAACGAAAGATTCGCCCAGGAGTTTCAAAAAAGACGTGGGAAGGGACAATAGCAGGTATGATTGCCTCTTTTGCTTTCGGCTTCATTAGCTTTATTGCAATTGCCTTTTCACCCGCCTACTTTGGATATGTGGGAAATAGTTTAGGATTAGGGATAGTGATTGGATTAGTAGTCAATGCCGCGGCAGTTCCAGTATTCTTTTTAATTGATTATTATACACCAAAGCCATTACCCTTCTCCGATAATCTGCTTAACCCCCTCTTAGTCGGACTGACCATGTGGGGTGTTTATGCACTTTTCTTTATTTAGGTTGATTCCTGATGCGCGTTAATAATACCGAGGTAGAAGATGCGACTCTGGAGTTACTTCCGTTTTATTACGCGAAACTTGTTATTACAGCGTTGAGCCCCGAATGGGCACTCACAGCAGCGAGGGCAATCAATCATTTTCATTTTTCAGGAATTGTCGAAAAATTAGAATTAAACCAGGAAATTAATGAAATAGATTATTTTTTAAGTCCAAGAATCGGAATTGATCAATTTTTGGAACATTCAGATACGCCTGATTATCGTCCAGGAGTATCTATATTAATTGGAGCATATGATTTAGAAACATTAAAATCAGAAGTATTAAAAAGAATATATGCCTTAAATTGTCCAACAGTTTCGATATTTGATGGATTTTACAATGAATCTATGTCAGATGAGACTTTTTCAGTTGAGAATTTAATCCAAATTATTTCAGGCAATACGGCAATAAAAGCAAAAATGAGAGATCTTATCATATTGAGTATTCCAACGACTGAGGGCACGCCCTGTCGCATTCAGCCAGCGTTTAAAATAAAAAAAGGCTTTATGGGAGCAAATCTTCTTATATGCGGAGTGAACCATAAAGATACGCTGAAAGCAACCATGAATGCGGTTGATGCGATTCAAGCATTTAAAAATGTGTTTTGCCCTTATCCGGCAGGGATCAATCGTCTGGGAACTAAATTTGGAAGTAAAGAATACTATCCAACTTTAATAGATAAAGTAACTGAAACTAAAGTCCCAAGAGGAGTTAAATGTATCTATGAAATAGAAATCAATGGGATAGAAATTGAGCAAATTAAGCAAGCCTTAAAAGCAGGTATTGAAATGGCAACTCAAGTTCCAGGAATTAAAAAAATAATGAGTAGGGGAGGAGTTGGAAAGCTTTCAGGAAAAAAAATAAGAATACAGGAAATTTTTGAGTAAAATAGGGTTATATTTTGTATATTTCATCTCCAAGGACTTTAAATGATTCTTTTTTTAGTAATTCTAGCGCTTTTTCAGGTTTATTGACCCGGATTAAAATTACTGCAGCCCCTGCTTTTAAAGTGGAGTAGATATATTCGATATTTATACCATTGTCGCCCATTAATTTTGCAATTTGATGAAGAGCGCCTGGTTTATCTTCGACTTCAACTGCAATGACTTCGGTTTCTGAAACGAGATAGTTCGCCTCTTTTAGAACATTAAGACATTTGGTTGGATCATCAACGATAATACGTAGAATACCATAATCAGCGGTATCAGCAACTGTTAGAGCTCTAATATTGATCGAATTTTTTCCCAATAACTCTGTAAATATTGCCAAAATACCTGGTTTGTTTGGTAGAAAAACGGATAATTGTCTAACCATTCTGTTTCACCTCATTTAAACTTTTTTAAATTTTATCTTTCCTTAAATCTATCACCCTTTTAGCTTTCCCTATACTTCGTTCAATAGAGCCAGGAGCAGCGAATTCTACGTTTGCATGGATTTGAAGGTTGGCTTTTAAGTGTTTCTCGATTTTATCCTTTAAGGCTTCCATATCCGATATTTTATCAGAGAAATATTCCGGAGTAACCTCAACACGGATGGTTAAAATGTCTAAAATATCACGATCCACGATAATTTGGTAATTTTCGGAGACACCTGGGATTTTCATCAATTGATATTCAACTTCGGAGGGAAATACATTAATACCTCGAACGATTAGCATGTCATCTGCGCGTCCGATTACTTTTTTCATACGTGCATGCCAACGACCACAATTACATTTTTCATAATTTAGGATAGAGATATCATTCGTGAGATAGCGTAAGAGTGGAATACCTTCTTTTGTAAGTGTGGTAAAGACGAGAGCGCCTTGCTCATCTTCGCCCAGTTGTTCTGAAGTTTCTGGGTTTATTATTTCAGGGATGAAATGATCTTCCCAAATATGGAGCCCCGCTTTTTCAGGGCACTCTACAGAAACTCCTGGACCACAAAGTTCTGAGAGTCCGTATATGTCGATAGCATCAATATGTAATGCATCTTCAATTTTCTTTCTTAAGGAATCACTCCATGGTTCAGCCCCAAATATACCCACTCGAAGGCTTAATGATTCGATATCAATGTCTTGATTTTTCATATATTCTGCGATAAAGAGAGAGTATGATGGGGTACAAGTTAATACAGTGGATTTAAAATCCTGCATAATCAAAATTTGGCGTTCGGTATTCCCTCCAGAGATAGGTATAACTGTCGCTCCGATTCTTTCCGCACCGTAATGGAATCCTAGGCCCCCTGTAAAAAGTCCATAGCCATAGGCATTTTGGACGATATCTTCTTTAGTAACATTTGGTGCCATAATAGTCCGGGCCATTAACTCAGTCCAAGTTTCAATATCATTTTTTGTGTATCCAACGACTGTAGGTTTTCCTGTCGTTCCAGATGATGCATGGATCCGCACGATTTCCGTCAAGGGAACTGCAAACATACCAAAAGGGTAATTATCACGTAAGTCTTGTTTTTTTGTAATGGGAATTTTGACGATATCTTCTTTCGTTTTTATATCGTCAGGGTGAAGTCCGATTTCCTTAAAGCGTTTATTATAGAAAGGAACTTTTTCATAGCAGTATTTGACAATCGCCCGTAATCTTTTAGTCTGAATTTCATCTAATTCTTTCCGATTCTTTAATTCCATTTCCTTATTCCAATATTCGTATCTTTTAGCCATTTTCAATGCCTTTTTTCTAAAATTTTTAAGTATCTTTAAAGTTTGAACTGCTGGGTGATTTGTTTAGTGATTTAAGATATGTTTTAAAAGCCATTAAAGGTTTTTCGCTTTGTTAGAAATTTAGGAAAATTAAACAAAAAATTTAACTGATAGGGAAAAAGTTGGATTTATGAGTAAAGTTGAAAATTCATATAAGTCCAACTAAACAAGAAATGGCTCGGAAGGCAGCAGAGAAAGCATCAGAAATTCTAAGGAGAGTATTAAAGGAAAAGGATCAAGTCTGTTTTGTTGCGGCTACGGGAGCGTCTCAATTTGAATTTCTTGAAATGCTTTGTAAAATGAGGGATATTGATTGGGCACGAACCGAAATGTTTCATTTAGATGAATATATTGGAATTTCTGATACACATCCCGCCAGTTTCCGAAATTATTTGAAAAATCAGCTCGTAAATAAAGTTCATCCTGGAAAAGTTCATTTTATTCAAGGAGATGCAAAAGATCCAGAAGGGGAACGTATTCGTATAAATAAATTAATCATGGCACGAGAAATTAATGTCGCATTCATTGGGATAGGAGAAAATGGTCATATTGCCTTTAATGATCCGCCTGCAGATTTTGAAACAGGGGAACCGTACATAATTGTGGATTTAGATGAAAGATGTCGTCAACAACAGGTAAACGAAGGATGGTTCGCTTCAATTGAAGAAGTTCCACGAAAAGCTATATCGATGTCAGTGAAACAAATAATGAAAGCAAATTATATCATTTGTACTTGTCCTGAGAAGCGGAAAGCTCGGGCGGTACATGATTGTTTATCAGAAGATGCCCCAATCACTCCGATGCACCCAGCATCGATTCTGAAATTACATAAACACGCATACATTTTCCTTGATAACGAATCAGCATCTTTGTTAAAAAGATAGATTTTTTCTTATATTTGGCGAAAATAACAATAATGGTAAGTATATTAAATGGGTCAAAAAAACCTTCTCAGTTTTTTCTCAGATCAATTTCTAGTCGTATTCCAGTATTATCGATGAATTTTTTCTATAACTGGTTTCTTTCAACTTAATGATACTGTTATCGTTTGTATTAAATATTCTGCGGCATTCAATTTATTCATTAATATTAAATTAGTTAGAAATATCAAATATACTACTTCTATTTCATCAAAAGAAATTTTTACACATCAAACTTATAGCAGAATTATTAGGCAATAAAAGGAGCTAGGCTTAAGGCTTAAAAAAGAAATAGTTAGTATTTTTTTTGTGTCAATAGAGAAGAAACAATTTTTTTTCTTTCAATTAAAGGCATATTCGATTATTACCAAATGAAATAAAATGTCATTACATAATTTTCATGTTAGATTAATTAAAAATAAGTAAGTTAATTTGAGATCTGCAAATATCCACTTATAAAATAGATTTTAATAAAGATTTAATAATTCAAAAGATCTTACATATTCAAGGAGAGTGATTGCATTCGATTCGCCCGGAAAAAGGGTTATCTTATTAGGAAATGAAGCTATTGCGAGAGGTGCACTCGAAGCAGGTGTGCAGGTAGTGGCAGGATATCCTGGCACCCCTTCCACTGAAATAGTGGAAACACTTGCTAAAATTTCCAAATATTATCCGCTATATATAGAGTGGTCAATTAATGAGAAAGTGGGATTTGAAACTGCTTTTGGAGGATCAATGTGTGGACTGAGAGCAGCGGTGGTCATGAAACATGTCGGTTTAAATGTAGCGGCGGATGCGTTTGTTACAGCGTGCTACGCAGGTGCAAGAGGTGGATTTTTGGTGCTTGAGGCAGATGATCCAAATTGTTATAGTTCTCAAAATGAACAGGATAACCGACTGCTTGCAAAGCATGCCTTGTGTCCAGTATTTGAACCTAGTAATGTCAATGAAGCGAAAGAAATGGTTAAATATGCTTTTGATTTTTCGGAACGACTTCAAACAATTGTAATGGTACGATCTACTACACGATTAAGTCATTCACGAGGAGATGTCACTCTTGGCGAGATCCAATCCTTTAAGGAGAAAGGAACCTTCGATCATGATAAAGTTCGATGGACCTTTTTGCCTGTAAATGCACGAAAAAATAGAAAGATTATGTTGGAACGATTTAAAAAAATCGAACAAGAAGTCAATAATATTCCATTTAATAAACTTCAAATAAATGAAAAATCTAAACTCGGAATTATCGCTTGTGGATTGACTTTTGCCTATGTAATTGATTATTTAAAAGATAACAAGTTAGAGAAAGAAGTCTCTTATTTAAAATTAGCGACAACCTTTCCTCCTCCTAAGAAAATGATTCAGGAATTAATTAGGAATTTAGAGCGGGTCTTAATTGTAGAGGAACTAGAACCATTTATTGAAGAATATGTCCAAATGTATGCAAAGGATGTTAATCCTAAACTCGAAATCGTAGGTAAAGCCCTCCTTCCAAGGAATGGAGAACTAAATCCTCAACTTGTGGAGAAAGCTCTGGATAATTTCCTTGGAAAAGATTTTACCATTCAAAATAAGAAAAAGGAAGACCAGCTGGTAGCGCCACCTCGCCCACCTGTTCTTTGTGCTGGATGTCCGCATCGAGCATGTTTTTATGCACTGAAAGGGGCTGAAAAGAGAGCGGGCGTGAAGTTCATCTATAGTTCAGATATTGGCTGTTATACACTTGGTTTTTACCCTCCGTTAGAAACAATTGAGACATGCATATGCATGGGTGCTTCTATCGGAGTGGCAAATGGGATTTCAAAATCTGGAGATTCAAGCCCCATTTTTGCTATTTTAGGAGATAGCACATTTTTCCATACAGGA
The DNA here is from genome assembly GCA_005191415.1 of Candidatus Helarchaeota ASGARD archaeon Hel_GB_A. GTDB lineage: Archaea > Asgardarchaeota > Lokiarchaeia > Helarchaeales > HEL-GB-A > HEL-GB-A. The sequence continues at coordinate 3,073 of SUPS01000133.1, read as the reverse complement.
ATTCCAGCGCTGGCTAACCTTGTGTATAATCAAAGTAATGTGAATGTACTAGTTCTTGATAATAGTACCACAGCAATGACGGGGTTTCAACCACATCCTGGAACAGGAATCCGAATCACAGGCGAAAAAACTAAGAGAATCTTAATTGAAGAATTAGCAAAAGGATTAGGCGTTGAATTTATCCGGGTTTTTGATCCTTACGATTTACAACAGGCTATAGATACCATACTTGATGCTATTGCGTATGTGGATGGACCAACTTTATTAATTTCCCGCCGAATGTGTTCGCTATTAGCCACGCGTGCTAAGAAAAAGAAGGGTGAAAAAATCGAACTATACCAGATAGATCAATCCAAATGTAATAGATGTCGCATATGTACATCCACATTCGGTTGTCCCGCATTTTCTATCAATGAAGAGTCTGGTGAGATCCAAATAATGCAAGATTTATGTTCAGGATGCGGCGTTTGTGTTCAGATTTGCCCCGAATCCGCAATTATCTCTTTAGATCAGCATTGATTTATTATTTTTCATTTTTTGTAAAAAATTTAGGTATACTTTTATACCAAGGTAGAATAATAACAATTGATGGAAATGGGAGTAATTAAAATTTCCAATAAAAAGGTCATTGATGACTTACAAGCTAAGCTGACCTTGCGGCTAGGTCGCAAAGTTACTCAACAAGAAACGTTGGATCTTTGCTTATTATATGCTACAAGAAATTTTGAGGATATTCTTGCCTTAGCAGAGTCAACTCCATCCTTATCACCCGAAAAAGCCCAAAAGATCATCGAGAAATTTCAAAAATTTAAGAATACACCCTATGATAAAAAGGCAAAATTCCCTAGAGCTGAAGATGAAGAAATATATTCATTTTAGAGGTATTCTGTATGGGAATCTTTCTCGATACTGGGTTTCTCGTTGGATTATGCCATCCGAATGATGACTTTCATCAAAATAGCGTTAATATTTTAAAAGAAATGAGTACGGGAAAGTTTGGGCTCATTTACACATCGCCATACGTTATTTCCGAAGCCGCAACGTTATTACTAATTCGTACTTATGGAAATCTAAAATTAATTGAAGAATTTTATGATTTGTTATATGGAACCCACCAATTTACACGGATTCTACCATGGACCTCGGAAATAGAAAAACGAACGTGGGAATTATTTAAAGATATAAACCAAAAGGCCAAAACAGAGAAAGATTACATAAGTTTTGTTGATGCATCAAATATAGCCTATTGTCGAACATATGACATTGATCATATCGCTTCATTTGATAGCCATTTTGATGGATTTCTTATCAGAATTATGTAAAATCATAATATTTGTATATTTCATTTCTGAATTAATTTTTGTCCAGTTTCTAATGCTTTTAAATTCTGTTCTACGACATTTGGTCGCAAAATTTGGTGTATTGCCTCTTTTATCAGTTCTGGTTTCAGTGGGACATTTGTAAAGCCTAAAAGGGCACCAATCATTACGATATTGGTCATGCGGATATCGCCTAGCTCTCTGGCAATGGTCGAGGCAGGAATGATATAGCTATTTTTAGAGGCAGATTTAATTGTCTGCTCAATTTCAGAATACAGTGGGTAGCTAATCTCTTTTATAAGCTGAATCGCGTTTTGGTTGCAGATCTCGACACATCTTACGCACCCAGTGCAACCAGGTAAAATTTCACATTTTCCATTGACGATACGAGAAGATGGAGCACTAACAATGGCTAAAGTATCCATATCTTGGTAATATGTATTAATATAGCAATTCATTCGGCAATTTCCACAACCTATACATACGGCAGGATCCACTGAAACATGTTGTCCGCGAAACAATACTGGAGGAATAATAATTTCATTATTTACTAGCATTATACCGTCTGGTTTCAAGTAATTCATATAGCGTATTGCTTCAACTAATTCAAATGATAGAATAACGTCTGCTGAATGGGTTTTAACTAATGGGCTCTCGACATTTGGACCAAATCGTAAGTGGACAATCACCGTACCACCCCGCTGAGCCATTCCATGGGTTTCTGCTGTTCTAACTTTAGTCTTTTCATTTAAATGCAAGGCAGCCCAGCCAAGGATGGTTGATGCGAGTATTACACCTTGCCCACCAGTGCCGACTAGAACTATGTTATAATCCTTATCCATTGTATCATCATATTTGCCCCTAAGAAAAAAAGGTTTCTTCTTCATCCGCTTTGAAAAAATTACTAGATAAAAAAATAAAAAAAGGAAAAATTGTTATTGAATACCTATAGAAAGTTACGCGGCTTGTTTTCTTTGCTTATAGAATGAATAAATGATTATGCATATAAGGGGACCATTTATGACAAATATGAGAAATAAGAGTTGTCCAATTGTGATGGGATCCGGTGAGATATCGTTAAAGGTGTTGATTCCAAAGTATAGGGTAATTCCGGCAATGACATTGAATAAAAAGAATGTGAGAAATACAATCGTTGGTAAATAATCTTTATTCACTTCATTACCCTCCAAATGGTAGTTGGAGATAGATCCCGTTAAGTGGGTAGAGAAGTGTTGCAACACCACCCAGAATAATTACCGTTCCTATTAAAAGTGGTATTAGACCAAGGCTGAATACAATTATGCATTTCCGCATGCCCCATGTTTCTTCTTTATCAGTTATTTTCTTCCAGTAAATCGCAAATAGGAAAATAAGTAGAAACCATCCAATAAAGTTCGAAATGGGAATGCCATAATCCCCAATAGAAGTATCTCCTAAAATCCAGATTGCTTCGTTAGGCTGTGCAAACCAGCCCCACCAACTAAACCGCACCGCAATGGGATCTATCATCATATCCATTTCCATCGCAAAAAGCCCACCCAAAGCGGCAGCCTTCGTAAAGCTGTTTTTGCAGAAATATCCTGCAATATGAACAGATGAATAGGCAACAACGAACCATGCAACATAGACTACAACGGGAACCGCTAAAATCCATAGCGTATAATTTCCATAATTGAAAGCATACGTTTGTGGAAAAACGGGATCTAGATCATGAAAAACTTTCCCGCTGATAATCATGACATTTTCTTCAAAGC
>SUPS01000132.1 GCA_005191415.1 Candidatus Helarchaeota ASGARD archaeon Hel_GB_A | reverse complement strand
AAATAGACGTGACTGAAGATGGTCTAAAATATTTAACCTAATTTTTCTCGGATTTTTCGTTCTAAATCACTTAATTGAGAAACTGGTTTGTCTTTCTCTTTCTTTTTATCCTTCTTTTTCTTCTCTTTCTCTTTCTTTTTCTTTTTATCCTTCTTTTTCTCTCCTTTTGAAGGAGGCACGCTTGGAGGTACATGTGGTGGAGCTGATGGAGGTCCCCTGGCTGAAGGTGGTCCACTTGGAGGACTACCTATTCCTGGCGCCATTTTCTGAAATTTTGCATCTAGAAGCTTATTCATTTTTTTAACAAGCCCGCCTTCTAGTGCTTTTGCTTTGCGTGGTTTCTGAATTGTCGGTATATATCCACCCCCTATTTCTTTTTTACCTGCACTTTCGCCTGACCCGCCTGCAGATCCCGAACCGCGTAATTTCTGTTTGATTTCAGCCATCATTGCACTACGAATACTCATTCCTCCTCCTAACGGTGAAGGACCGCCTCCCATTGGTGCGCCTCCGAGGGATTTTCCGATTTGAGAGGGTTTCATAAGGCTTTCTTCAACTATACTCGTTTTATGACTGGAAGTAGAAACGGATGAAGCAGTCATATTAACGCTAGAAGCAACAACGGTTCGTTGGGTTGTTTCTTTTACAGTATCTTCCAGTCTAGAAACACTCGCGGCAACAGTATCTTCTAACCTAGAAATATTAGATACAATGTTATTTTTCAAATTTTGTAATTCTCCATCAATACGTTTAATTTCATCATCCAATATAGTAATAGCTTTCGCAATATGTTGTACATTATTATTTAAATTTGTAAATGCCTCTCCAATTTGGTCAGTATAATCAATTATCATTTCGATGGCTTTTCCTAATATTGCAATTTTGTCTGAATCATTTTTATATGTCAAAAGTACATCAAGAATATTTATTTTCTCCATGGCCCTTCCCTGTAATTTATTTTCTTTATAGTACTAATCTCTAATTCACCCATCTTTCGTGATACCTATTACCAATACAATAATAATTAACCTTCAATCAAATAGATAAATGTAGCTCCAAAATTTCTTTGATAAAAAATTGAAGAATATTAAAAAATGAATTTGTTTTACAATTTTTTTTGGAGAATAGCAACAGAATTCTGGGTATTGAATGCTTTCAAGAATTTTAAAGCTTCGCTGTAAGCTTTCTCCTTAATTGCCTCAATTGTTTCAGGTTTTATCTCGTAGATTTCGTTAAAGTGTTGCTTTATAGCGTACTTTGAGTTCTTTCCAAAAATTTGTTGTTCAGGCATATTAGGATTCTTTGGTTTAAACGTTTCAAGTGTCCAATTCCAAAGGTTCTTGTATAAATTTGGTTCTTTATCTTTCAATACATCCCAGACAATGTTCATCCAATGAGTTCCCACATTTCCTTTAAGGATTAAACCTTTTGGGAAATGCTTTTCAATTAATTCAATAGGCGTTCCTGTAATTCCATGTTGAGCAATACGAACGTTATAGGGCTCAATTGCCTTGGCAATCTCAATAGTCCGAGGAATATTAATTGAAATTTGTTCAATAGGATTACCTTTTTCATCATAAATATTCCCATGCGTAGAACCATTCGCAATTGCTAATAAATGGGGGAATACATCATTTTTGTTTAACTCTTGAATAAATGTTTTTGCTTCTGGAACTGTTGTAAATACAAATCCATCCTTATCTTTTTTTCCTATTTCCCCTACCTCCACTTCTAATCCAAATTCTTTTCCTTTCATATTACTTTTTATAAAATGCGCTATTTCGGTCGTTACTTCGATATTTTTTTGGAGCTGCTCAAATTCATTCTTTCCTTCCAAATTGAAAAGAAATGATGCATCTATGGCGAAACTTGTGTAACCCACTTTAATCTGGGCTCTTATTAACTCTTTTACACTAGCAATTTCATCGGGAGTATCTTTTTTAATTGTTAAATGGTCTGCATGTAATACATACCATGGATGGTCTGCATTTTTTGCTGCTTCTTTTACATTTTTCGCAAAATTTTCTGGTGTTAACCCTGTATAACCACCTTTTAAATCTGATTCTGACTTAGCCAATTCAAAAATAATGACCGAATTCATTTCTTTAGCCGCTTGAAAGAGTCCATCCAATACACCTATATTAATACGAGGATTTGCTGCAAGTATAATTAAAGACTGATCTTTCAAGGCTTGAAATACTAAAGATCCGGGAAGAGGTTCAAATTCATTACCCATTAAAAAACCTCCATTCTTTATTGAACTTTTATTAACTTCATTATTTATCTATTTGTAAACTTGCTTTTACTCAACTTACTTTGGATAGAATAATTTTTGAAGTTATTTAAGTTATTTAAACATGAGTTATATTATCAGCCATTCCCATCTAAATGACCTAATATAACCTAGATTATAAAATATAGTGAAATAGAAGACAGTAATTTACCAAAAAAACATCTGAGGAAGGTTTTAAGGAAAATGTATAAACATCAATTACCGAAACAGATAATGAACTTTAATCTAAAGGAGTATGTTGGAATCCTAACAGGTGGCGGTCCCGCTCCCGGTTTAAACGCAACAATTCAAGCGTTTGTCTATGCAGCATTCGAAAAGAATATCGGTGTTTTAGGTTTTCATGACGGTTATAGAGGATTATTAGACAATAATTTTTCTCTGCTTGTCCCTGAGGCATTAGATCCAAACCGAACGCATATCTCTTCCATAAACGGTATTAATGTAATTGGCGTAACAAGAATTATTGACCAGCCAGGCTCAATCTTAAGGAATTCAAGAACTAATTTAATGAAAATAGAAGGGGGAATCGAAAAAGCTAAACAAAATTTAGAAAACTTGGGACTAAAAGCTTTAGTCTGCCTAGGTGGAGATGATACTCTTTCAGTCGCCTATGAACTCCATAAAAATGGAGTGAATGTCGTAGGCGCGCCTAAAACTATTGATAATGATGTTATGGGAACTGATTATTGCTTTGGTTTTGATACAGCTATTAATGCCGTGGCTAAATTTATTCGTGACTTAATGTGGGACGCGAGATCAACCAATGGTGTCTTCGTTGTAGAAGCAATGGGTCGGCGAGCTGGATGGATCGCACTAGAGGGAGGCGCTGCAGGGGGAGCTCATGCAATTTTAATCCCCGAACTTTATCGTGCTAAAGTTGAAGATAAAGAACTCTATCCTGAATTGGCGGAATACCGGGAAATTGAATTCAATGTCGATTCTGTAGTTGAAATAATCCGACGTAGAATAAATAGAGGCAAAAATTACACTGTTATTTGCGTTGCTGAAGGCTATACCGATGAAATTCTAGAAAATATAATTGAACAAGAAGCAAAAGACATCGAAAGAGATGAATTTGGACATATCCGCTTAGATAAACTAGGTGTTGGAAAAATAGTTGCTGATTATATCGCAGAAAAACTTAATATCAGAACTCGTGCTGTTCAAGTGGGATATCTCTCCCGAAGCTCATCCACAAGCGCTTTCGATGCATATATGTCCATCAATTACGGCATTCATCTCATAAAACTAATTTTAGAAGGAAAATATGGAAAAATGGTGGCTATGGAACATTCCCGATTCGTAGATAAAGATTTAAGTGTAGCCGTAGGAAAAATTCGCTATGTTGAACCTTGGCGTTTCAAAAATGTCTCAAAATTCTGGAGCTGGACCCTAACAGGCTGAACTAACCCCTTTAAAAAAATTTTAATAAAAATTATTTCTATTTTTTTATGATACTAAAAATATTATCACTGTTAGTCGGTCCACCAAAATTCTCCATTAATATAATCTGAAATTTAGTTTTTTTTATCAGTTTTTTTATCTCTTTTTTTGAGAATAAATGATAGAAGCGCTGAACTATTACTCCATTTTGTTGTTTCCAAGGAATATAAATATCCCCAAATTCCTGAAATGATTTAAAGGTAAATAGATACCATAAAAATTGTTTTAAAAAGTGCCAAAAAAATCTTCGTTGCCATTTTCTCCAAATTGATATGAGACAATATCCATCTTTTTTAAGTATATTTTTAATCTCTTTTAGTACTTTTAATCGATTCTTTTGATATGGGATATGATGAAGGGTTGCGAGAAAAATGACACCCGAAAAAATATTCTTTTTAAAAGGTAATGCCGTAATATCTGCCATCACATACGAAACATTGTTTATTTCTTGTAAATTACATTTTTTCTTCGCAATTTTTAGCAATTCAAAAGAAAAATCCACTCCTATTATAAATTGAGATTTATCCGCGAAAAAGAGGGTATGTCTTCCATTACCGCATCCTAAATCTAATAAAAAATCACCACAAAAAGAATCTATATAGTTGAATCTTTTGAAAAATTCTAATAACACAGGCCATGGAGTTCCCCTTAGTCGATCCCAATCCTTTGCGATCTTTTCAAAACTTTCTCTTACTAATTGTTTTGTTTTAGGTAAATTCGCTCTCACCAGTGCATCGTCCTTCAATAAATTATTTTAAGTACAGTACAATTTTATTAAGAAAAAGTATGTGCTATTATAGAACTTCGAATAGTTTTGTATAAATTTCTTTCAACAAGAGTGAGATACACTATGCTAAAAATCGATATAATTGGCGATTTTCAAGAAACCTTGGATGAATCTATCGAAGATAACTTCGAATTATATCTTATTGATCGAATTACGCGCGCTGAAGATTTTCAAGAGATTCTTATTGTGTATCCTCCCCCAAAAAAGAAATTTCGTTGGAAGGGCTATTCTGAAGAAGAAGCATCTACTTTATATAACTACGTTCAACAAGGGGGTATTTTAGTATTAATTCCTCCTTATAATCCTTTATATCGGGAAAAATTAACAGAAATCTTTGAAAAATTTCAAGTTAGTCCCGTTTTTTGCAAAGAAAATCTCTTATCTCACATTAATCCGCATATGATTAATTATGGAAAGGAAGGAAAACGTCCTGTAAAAATGTACATTCATTTTCTAATCCAAAATAAAGAATCTACAGAAGTTATTATTGAAGGAAATTGGATTCCTATCTTTGCTTTTCAGTTTATCGGGAAAGGTGTCGTTGTATTATACGGTCTTAGTTCAAAAAATTTTTGGAAGGAAGATCTTCTCTCAGTTTTTAAATATTTAAAGCAAGATTATGCTTATTTTTGGGAAAAGAGTGAATTAACTGAGAAACAACTCGAAAACGTTCTTCAATTCACAAGAAAAGAACATCATAAAAAGATTCGGGAAGCGTTTATTCATACTTTTATTAAAAAGAAGCGATTTAAAGACTTCTTAGAAATTAAAGATTTAAAATTGCGTGAGGATCTGATTAAAAATATCCAGGACTCCACAATCGAAGAAGAATATAAAGATTTATCTGGTAAATTCATTGCCAAGAAATACCGAGAACATTACAAGCTACTGAATAAAGATTACCCAGAACTTCTTAAAAAAATTCAAAAATTTATCTTTTCCAAAATTGTAGACAAAACAATAAATAAAAAGACCTTCAATAAACTCTATGAAAGCGATATGCTTCCACCAGAAGCTGCTTACTTGCTCATTTTTTACCTTGATCCAAAAGATCCAGAAAACTACAAAAAGTTCAAAGAAAATTTAAGTAAATTAATCCAGTGGAATAAAAAAGAGCATATTTTTGAAGAAACCTTTTTGAAGGATTTAGCATGGAAGCATCTTTAACCATATGAAAACGTTGATCTCAATTTTTAACAATTATCATTTAACTTAAAATATAAGAAGGAATATAATCTAACTAATTTTAGAATTTTTAAAAATGGATTTTAAATCATTGGAGATTTATCGATGAGTGAAGAAGAAAATAAAAAAAAGCCAAGATTACGAGGGTGGATAGGCCGAAAAGCAGGCGCTGAAGAAGTTAGTAGTACCGTTGATAGTAAAATTAAAAAAGCGGCTGAAGAGGATGAAGAATAAAAATTTTCTCCATTTCTTTTTTAATTCCATTAAAACTTTTGTCTTCTATACCATAATTTATATAACTGCTTATAGAGAAAATAAATTCCTAATAGAACGCCAATAGTTATAAAAGATGCAGCAATCTCATAATTCTGCCCAATAGAGAAGGCGATCATTGGAGCGATTGTGATAAGAATCGCGAGGAGGATATTTAAAAATTCCATTAAAGTATTGTGAATTGTTTGGACCGCCGTATCAATTATCTCAAGATTACTTTCAAGAACCGCTAGAGAATTATCGAATTTAAAACATTGCCTCCCTTTCTCCAAACGATCCATTGTGATTGTTTTAATAGCCAATTTAATATCGTGAAATTCTTCAATACCTTTTGATATAAGGCTCCGTAAATAGGTTAGATCATCAGTATCCATCTCGGAAATGGATTTTCTTGAAAGTAGAAAATCATACATCATCAAAATGAATTGTTGTATATGTAAAAATTCCAAAACTAACAAAAGATCTAATTTTTCAAGGGTAAATTGGGTTTCCACAGAAATACCACGTTTCTTTGCAATCAATTCAATGGCAGATCTGGATTTCTGTGAATATAAAAGCATGGCACTTTCAAGACAAAAATATACTGCATAATCATTCCGATCTGATAAGTTATTTTGCATATCAAACGTTTCATCCATTTTATCTGTACGTAAAAATTCTGGTTTAAGATAAATTTCCTGAGTGATCATGGAGAAAAGCTCCGGTTTATACTCTTTTAGTAAATCATCTATTGTAGCAAACTCAGGAAATTGAAATATAAGTATTGGAAAGAAATGAAAGACATTATATCGAAGGGCTTGGTATAATTCTTTGGAATTTTTGATTTTTTCTTGCATTGTAATATATGCAACAACTGCCCAATATATCCAAACGATTTCATGAAAGGTAAAATTGATTCTGACATATTTTTCTTTATTTTTTGATGCTTTTTGTACAAGAGCAATGCTTTCTGGGTTAATCATTGAATAATCTTTGAATAATTCTTGGGGAACTCGAAGTGATAATTCATCTTCTGTTCGAGGAAGTAATTGAATCTCATTTACGATTTCGGGAGTAATTGCCATATTTTTTAATTTCAAGCTGAATTCTAAAATAAAATTTCCAGAATTATGAAAAAGAAGACGTACATCAATCGGTTCTACCCGCTTATTTGGTAATTCTATTTCAAACCCTATCATCTTTGCACGGAAAAACTGCAAGTTTTCAAGATATTCAGGATCAATATTATCAATATCTGATTCATAATATAAATCTAGAACTTCCTTAATTTTTTTATTTTTGACACGAATCTCTGCTTTTTTCCTAGTAGAATCAACTCCTTTTCCTAATTCTTCAGGTGTAAAATAACGAATTATTCCCTCTACTGACCCAAGCTTTTCCATCAAGTTCTCTGCAATAGTTTTAATTTCTGCCTTCTTTTTAATCCATTTTCCTGAATCAACTACATATAACCACACAATCTCGAAATCATTGATTTCCACTTTCTCGTACGCTCCTAGTCTGATTAAAAAAGAATTTTTTTAGTATAACTGAAAAGAATTTAAAAACAAACTACCCTCCTGGGAAAATAACATTCAAAGGGATTCCCATTTCTTTCAATTTCTCAACAATATAGGGGTTTTCCATCTTTATTCGAAATGCACGTCCTTTATCAATTCCTTTTACACGTCGTCCTGGTCCATTATAAGGCACAACATCTATAAACTTTAATAATTCTTTTCGTGTTCTCGCATTCCTTAAAATCCGATATACAATTTCTGGCGTATTATTGATCAAATTTGCAATCTGCCGTGCCGTCCGTATTCCCCACTGAACCTCCATCAAACTTACATTGATACATTCACTATAATTTCGATCTTGCACAAATGCATCAATTAAGGCATCTACGATTTCCTTAACTTTTTTGTGTTTAGGGCGAATAATTTCATGCTGATATGGATATAAAGTAGCTAAAAAATTATCAATATAGATCATAAGTGCATTTTCTTTCATTTCAATTGAAGTTTTAAAGTTTAATAATCGTGAATCAAGATTATTGATTGTTTCAATAACATCTTTCATGTTTGAAACTACTTTAATATATGTATAGAGAAAAATATTATCTGAAACAGCCTCAGGAATATTATGCTCTTTCACAAACCCTAAATTTTTGAGCAAGATTACTTTAGAAGCTAAATGAAAAATTTTGAACTCATTATCAATTTGGAGCTCTAATTTTACTCTAATTCTGTATTTATTTTGAATTGTGATTGAATCATCATCATGTAAAAAATTATCTATGCGAATAATTTCCGTTGAATTAAATTGTTTTTTCAATAATGTCCAATTATTACGAATTTTTGCGAAATTCAGTTCGGATATTGAGTGGGTCAAGTGATCAACACCTCTACTTTCGAAATAAAGTTACTTGTATTTATTTGTATGCAAATTTTCTACCTAATAATTATGAAAATATGACGCGTTCTTAGAGTAATTAATAAAAAATAGAAAAAATAATAAAACATAAATTCGAATAAAATGGATTTTATAATGTTTTAATATAGTAATTGAATGTTAATTGAGGAAAATTTCTTGTATTTCATCCGAGGAAATTATTACAAAATTATTATATATTTCCCTTTATAGCTATCTTTTAGAATTTGAGATTACACATAGTACTTAAAAAAGGTGAGTTTTCGAGAAGGTGCTAAAAATGGTTGAGTACCGATTCCGATTAACGGGAGTTCCGCCAGATCAAGCCGTCAAAACCGTTGATATTGATGTAAATAGGAATGTGGCAGATGCTAAGAAAAATGTTCGTAAAGCCTATAAATTAAATCCCATTTTAACCATTCAATTTATCCATAAGGGAAAAGTATTGCCTGATAATGTAAGGTTTGCCAGCTTAGGCATACATCCCCAGAAAGACGTCATTACTGTAATGGCAACACAAGCAGGCGGCTTTTAATTAAATATCTTCTTCCTTTCCACCTTTATTTTTTTTCTGAATTAAATTAAGCTGGTTTACCCGTCAATAAATCCTTATATTATTAAAAAAATATAATTAAGATTCCGTTTTTGTTAAAATCGCCTCGAATACAAGTTGCTTACCACCAAGGGCGATACATTCTTTCTCACGGATTTCAATTTTATATGGTTCATTTCTTAATTCGAAAATATAATTTGATAAGCCTTCTATCATACCCACTAGAATACAAGCATACCCCTGGCCTTTCTGTCCTACGGTTTCTTTTAAAAGGTCTGGGAAATCTTCAGGATCATCTCCAAATCCTTGACAAATTGGACATTTTTCAACTTTCAAAATCGTTCTAGTAATATTTCCCTCTTCTTCTGTGATAAGATCGTCGCTCATCTGAATATCAACTCCAAACACAGTTGCCCAGATAATTTGGATATAACCAAGAATATCAGTTGCAGATTTAGGTGCAAATAAATTCATGACAGTTGTATGGCGTTTCGCGCTCTCAATGGACGCATCGCCTCCAATTCGCTTAAAAATCCCTATATAATCTCCCTCTTTATCTATCTCCAATTCAGTTCGGATTAATTCTCGATATAATAGGTCCCAAAATAATCCATCAATATCTACTCCAAATCTTCTTGCAATCCATATTGCCATTCGCTGCATTTTTCATCCCTCATTCAATCTTAAATTTATATTGACATTTTTTATCGCCAAAGATTCGACTAGCTTCACTTATTCCCTTAATTTTGGGAAGTTGCGGATTTTCCTTTGATAAAATCTCAAAAAAAGTTTCAATAAAGCCGATTATAATGTTATGACCTGATACATCTATATTCTCCCGCCGATATTTACATAGAGGACAACTACGAGAAACTACTGAAATTTCAGAATCCGCCTGGCGAACCCGCGCCGCAGTTCGAAATACTGTCCGATGAATCTCACGCATAAGATCCAATTCATCTTTAAAATCGGGTTTCCAGTAGTTCGCATACGTTAATCCTATATTATGCCCCATTTTTTTTAATAATTCGGTGATTTCATCCTTCGATTTTCCCATCTCGGTTTTTAAATACTTAATATATGCATACACCGCATTTCTAATTTGATTTACTTTAAATTTTTTATTTAATAGGTCTGCTCTGGTTTCTGACATGATGTTCACCAGCTAACTATTATCTTTCCTTTCTTTCTTAAAGTATTAAATATTAATCTAGCGACTAAAAAATAAATTTCGCCATTTCTGAAAAAAATGAAACTAATTTACAAAAGCAATCTTGCGAATTGAATTGCGAGTCCTACGCGCCAGAGTGGTCGAAATTTAATTTTTTCACTTATAAAAAAGCTCCAGAAGGCATTAATAATTCCATCGATCCGGTGCGGAATTACAGGGTCGATTATAGTTCCAAGCTTTGCTATATCATTATGTGTTCCAATTATATAGAGATCCCTACCTTTATGGCGATATTCTTTTCTAATTAATCGTTTTGACCCACATTCTGGACAAATTTCGATAATTTTACGAAGAATTGGATCCATTAACGCATTCTGTTCCCAAACAATTTCATCTAAATTCTTTATTTTCACTTTTTTCTCATTAACTGGCAGATCTGATATAGTGCCTTGCCAACCACATCGTTTACAATGAAAAATCGGGGTCGGATGAATTTCATAACGTATTCCAAATTCTTTTTCAGGATTTTTATCAAAATAAATCA
>SUPS01000131.1:6267-10689 GCA_005191415.1 Candidatus Helarchaeota ASGARD archaeon Hel_GB_A | reverse complement strand
CCAAGGCATTTTAAAAGCTCATTGCCAAGGCATTTTAAAAGCTCATGGATTTTTTTCGATAATAAAGTAGTTATTGTCTTTCTTTACTTTTTTTAATCGTTCCAATTCAATTAAATAATTTTTATTGGTGAGGAGATCGGAAGCTTCTGCTACAAGGAGTGAATCTTTAGTTCTTTCATCGACAAAATTCTTGAAATTTGTAATAAATTTTTTGAATGTTTCTAAGCTGATTTCATCAAGGGTCATTTTCTCTTTTTTTGTTAAAATATTTAAAAGTTCTTGTTGCTTTTTCTCGAATTCAAGAGCGAAACTCTTAATATGGGGTAGAAGATCGAAAAATACTGGATTCCAATGGCTCGGGAAAAGTTGAGTAATCTTGTGCTTTTGAATAAGTTGAATTAATTTCGTTAATGAGCGCTTATATGCGCAAATATTGGCAAATTTACTGGATACAACGGGACCTCGCTTATTAAAATCAATGTCCGCACAAAATATAAGTGAATAAGAGTTAGCTAACAGCCCACAATGGCCGGGTGTATGTCCTGGGAGATGAATCGCTTTTAACCCACCGGGAAGCGTGTCTCTATCTGAATATTCATGATCAGGAGTTATCGAGTAAATGTTCCAAGTATCAAAAATGCTTTTAATCGCAGGGTTTAGATTCAAATCATGGGGATTCGCATCAAATTTTTCACGTTCGGCAAAATATTCGAGTACGCGAAAGAATTCACGAAATTTTGGACGATTTTCAAAAAATTTTCTATCAAATAGAAAATCAATATATTTACTTACGTCCGTTAGAAATTCTTGGTCCGCATGGTGGATGTATATTTCGGGATCTCCCTTTTTTTTCAGATATTTTACATTCACGTAATGATCGGAATGCGCGTGAGTCAAGATGATATTTTTGATATTAGTTAATTCAATGTTTAATTTTTTAAAGACCTTCAATAATTTGCGATGAGAACAGCCAGGATCGATAAGAGTTATCTCCTGCCCTTCTTGAATCAGAAATGTATTGCAAGAATTAAAATTTACGGATGTTTTCTCTTGAAAAATCATATACATAACAGAATTTATTTGATAAAAATTTTGTCTGCTCTTAATTTCCTTAAATTTTGCCAATGTATCCATATAGGCATCAATTCTAATTAACTAATAATAATTTATTATAAAAAAATTAAAATTATCAATTATTTTCATCAATTGCAAGCAATCTGGCCATCTTTCTTATCCGAATGCGATCCATTTTTCCTGATTTCGTGATTGGTATTTTATCAATGAATTTAATAATTCTAGGTTTTTTGTAGGTGGCGATTTTATCTTTGCAATATTCAATTACTTCTTCAGCCGTCATTTTTTCTCCTTTTTTAAGTTCAATGAATGCGGCGATTTTCTGTCCCCAAATTTTATCAGGCACGCCTGTAATTACTACTTCGTTAATTTTTGGGTGAGATCTTAATATTTCTTCAATTTCCATTGGATATATTTTTTCGCCTCCAGATGTAATCATCTCGCTCATTCGACCTACATAATAGACATTGCCTTCTTCATCCATTTTACAAAGATCTCCAGAATGTAACCAGCCATCTTCAGTAAATACGGCTTGTGTTTTTGCATCATCTTTATAATAACCTTTCATAATAGTATTGCCTTTATAGATCATTTCGCCGACTTCTCCAACGGGGACATCCTCTCCTTTTTCATTTACCACTCTCATCTTTATACCCGTCACAACCTGTCCGATATATCCTTTCTTAATCTTTGGGATATCCTTGTAAGTCATGAAAGCAATAGTTGATGTTCCAATGGTTTCCGTGGAGCCATATCCATCGACAAGAGTGACCTTTGGAAACCGTTCAAGAATTGCAATTTTCATTCGTTGCGGTAATTTAGCACCGCCCGATGCAATCATTGTTAAGGAACTGAGATCATATTTTTCTAGCGAGGGATGATTTAACCATATTCGATACATTGTAGGAACCATGAAGAGTGTCGTAATTTTCTCCCTTTCTATAATCTGACAAATCTCTTCTGGATCAAAACTTTGGCTTACTGGAAAATAGAGCATATTACGTAAACCGATTTGGGTTAAAACAGGCATGAGTCCCGAGATATGATAGATAGGAGTTGGAGTCAAGAATTTCATCTTCAGCCCTCCCTTTGGAATCATTGATTCTGCTGGAATTTTGTTAGCCATAATCAATTTCATACCATGTTTTGGGGCAATGAATGTAGCACTCTTTAGATTCGAATGAGTCAAGATAGCGCCTTTTGGAAGTCCAGTGGTGCCTCCAGTATAGAGTAATAGAGCTACATCATCATCATTAATTTCTACACTAGGTTCTGAAGTCTCCTGATTTTCAATAAATTTCTCATAATTTCTCATACCCTCAAAGGTTTCATTAGGCGCTGCATTTAAAACAAAAATATGTTTGATTGCCTTGAAATCATATTCATTAATGAAATCTTGAATTTTTTTGACGAATTCCTTATCAATAAATAAACCAATAATATCGGCATTCTCGAAAATATGTTTAAATTCTATGAAACCAAAACGAGTATTAATCGGAACTGGAACCGCACCCATTTTCTGGAGTCCGAACATAATTTCCAAATATTCCGGTGAATTATACAACATGATTCCGAATTTTTCATTTTTCTTTATGCCGAGTTGCAATAAAGCATGAGCTACTTGATTTGCCCGTTTATTGAGTTTTGAAAAGTTGTAGATTTTGGTTCCATGCTTAACAATTTCTAAATCACTAAATTTTTTGGCTAAATCCCTCAACAATTCTCCATATCCCATAAAATAACCTTTTTCATTTTCCTTTATATTTTGGTTCTCGTTTTTCCATAAAACTAAGGAGCGATTCAATAAAGTCTTCCGAATCAAAGGCTTTAAATAAACTTTCTGCTTCATTTTCGAGAGCTTGTTTTATTTTGTCCATCAATAGACTATTTATAGCTTTTTTCGCCAATCCAATCGCGAAGGTAGGACCATTTGCCAAACGGTGGGCGATTTCTTTCACTTTCTCCATAAAAACATCGTGGGGAAAAACATCATTTATGAGCCCTATTTCTTTGGCTTCCTGAGCCGAAAATTTATCTCCTAAAAATATGAGTTCTTTCGCTTTATGAATCCCAACAATGCGTGGAAGTAGATAAGTAGAAGACATCTCAGGTATTATTGCACGTTTAATAAAGAAGGTTCCAAATTCTGCCTTATCGGAAGCATAAATTAAATCACAATTCAATGCGATATTCATTCCTGCCCCCAATGCCAAACCATTTACAGCAGCGATAATCGGTTTATTTAATTGAACAAGCTTCAATACTAAACCTTTTTGTGATACGTCGATTTCTTTTCCTTCTTCCGCTTCGCTATAATCTATTTTAAAATCGCCCCCTGATGAAAAAGCTTTTCCTGCCCCTGTTATAATAATGGCTCTTACCTCATCGTCATCCTTCATTTTATCTAATGCATCTTTAATTTCTTCAAACATTGTTCCGCTAATCGCATTTAACCGTTCAGGTCGATTTAATGTTAAAATGGCTACCTTATCATCTTTCTCTAAAAGTATGGTTTTATATGACATATTTAATCCGCTCCTGCAAGAGATGGGGGTAAAATTCTAAAAAATAAAAAAAGGGTTGAATTTTACTTCATTAGCATTTGAATTTTCAGCATATCTTTCATATCGCCCTTTGCTTTTAGTTTTCCACTCATAAATGCTTTCGTAGGACTAACTTCACCATCGCTTATTCCTAAGATAATCTCACTTGATGTTTCAATAAGCACGTCTGGATTCTCGACTGAGCCTTCTTTTACGGTACAGGTTTCATCTTTGAATTCCATTAAGATAGAGAAGTCTGTATCTGAGAAATTAAATTGCATCACTTTATTGAAGTCTTTGAACCGTTCCTTATAGCTGGGATCATCTAGTTTGCTTGCCCATTGTCCTAATGCCTCAAGTAATTCCTCTTTTATACCCATAATAAACACCTTTTTTAGCTTATCAATAAGACCTATATCTTTATTTCCATTGGCTATTTACCTTTCCATTTAGGTTCACGATTACCTTCCATAAATGCAGTGAATCCCTCGATAACATCCTCGCTATGGAATACTTCCCAGAAAGGTTCCCAAAGGGTTCCGATTGCTCTCTTAGGATTCAAATGACCTCCTTCAAAGAACCATTTCTTCGTCCATTTATGACTCAGCGGTGCGACTTTTTTCATTTCATTCGCCAATTCCATGACAGCGTCATGAAGTTGATCGTGAGGAACTACCTTATTTACTAATCCTATTCGATAAGCTTCTTGCGCATCAATAATTTTCCCTGTTAGTAGTAATTCTTTTGTATAACGCATTCCAATCATTTCGGGTAATAATAAGAATGCAACACCACTTGCTAGACC
>SUPS01000131.1:0-6044 GCA_005191415.1 Candidatus Helarchaeota ASGARD archaeon Hel_GB_A | reverse complement strand
GAAAAGGAAGGATCTTTGCCAGTTATCACTAAGACCCGGACCCCTAAATCCTTTTCTGTTCGTTGCAGAACATCCATTATTTCGTGCCATACTGTCCTCGAAAGTGCATTACGTCTTTCGGGTCGATTGATGGTAATCCAACCAACTTCATCTTCTACTTCAAACAAGATCGTTTCATACTTAACCATTTTTTATTCACACCTCTTATTAAACTTATAATTTTTCAATTTCTTCTTTACTAACCCCTCTCAGGGCTCTTGGTAAAAATCTTTCATCTATGTCTTTAATAAATTCATTTCTTCCAACAAATATTTTTAAAATGTCATTAGACCCCCCTGCGATTTGCATAAGCATCGCATTTTTCAAAACGGTATAAATACCAAATTCATTTGTATAGCCATCTCCCGCACAAATAAACGCGGCATGTTGCGCCATTTCGGTAAGAGCTTGCGTACAATATACTTTAATTGCTGCAGACTTCGCGCCAAACTGAAACATATCCACTTCTCCTTTGTCTAATAAATCCGCAAGATAGTAAATTGAAATTCGGGATGTTTCAAGGCGCATAGTTAATTCTGCCATCCGTAATTGAATGTTTTGATATCGAGATATCGGCATTCCGAATTGAACCCTTCGTTTAGCATAAGCACGAGCTATTTCTTGAAGTACTCTTCCCTGTCCAACTACACCTGCAATACCTAATCGTTCAATATTCAATGCGCTTGTCATAACAGTCCAACCATCTCCTGGTTCCAGAATCATATTTTTCTCAGGTACCCGCACATCGCGAAACCGTACTACAGAATTAGCCATCTCGACATCTCCTTCTAACCGATTAATTTTTTCAATAGTGATTCCTTTAGTACGTCGTGGAACAATGAATGCCGTTAAATGTCGGTAAATTCGCTTCATCTCGGGATCGGAATTCGCATATACCATAAGGTAATCGGATAATGCGGCAAGCGTGATAAAACGTTTCCACCCATTCAGTACCCACTCATCGCCATCTTTTTCAGCATGTAATTGGATACCAGCCGCATCATTCCCTACATCTGGCTCCGTCACAGTAATGGACGCCCATTTCTCTCCTTTAATCAGGGGAATAAGAAATTCCTCTTTCTGAGCTTCGGTCCCAAATAATAAAATTGGGCCTGCGCCGAATACGCTTGTTAAAAGTGGATTGATATTTAACATACACCGCCCAATTGCCTCATTCAAAATTGTATAGCCAGTATATCCTTGCTCACTTCCACCATATTTTTCCTCGGTAAGTACCATCAAGGGATGAAATCCATGATCAATGCATAATTTACTTGCTTTCCATTGAATTGCCCATGGATCCTTCCCTTCTTCCTGTAACTTCAGCGAGATGGGGAGCAAAACATCATCTACAAATGCTTCAACTTCATCTGCGAACTTTTTACTCTTTTCACTCCACCAGGGCATATAATCCAAATCTTACACCTCAATTTTGTAATCTTTATAATAATCTTTACCTAAACCATATTTCAGAGAAACATCGCCTATTTCATTCAATCCTTTCCATGTAATTTTTGCAAGTTTTATCTTGTCTTTCTCAACATACAGATTTACAAATCCTTGTTTCGCCAATGATTCTAGAACAGTATTTAATTCCTTTCGAATACCTAGTAATCTTCTTAACTTCTGTATTTCAACATGCAAACCTTGCGTATATTCAAATTCTTTGGCTAAAATTTTCAGCACTTTATATTCTAAGTCATCCATAAAAATAAGCCTCCAACTCGTCAGCTATTGGATTTAATAATGAATACGCTAGGCATTTATTTAAAAAATTCTTAATTTAAAGGAGAATAATTAAGATCTAGCTAAATTCTTAATGAATTATTATGAAAAAAGAAAAATATTCCTACATAACAAAATATTTTTGATCAATCAAAAAATAATTTCTAAAATCTATGGCGCACGTAAATCATTGCGGATTGAATAGTTATGAAAATTAATGATTTATTTTTCGAGTTATCTCATGAAGGACGCTTTAATCTACTGATGTTAATCGCTGAGGGGCGGAAAAAACATACACACCTCGAAAAAGAATTAAATATGACAGGACCAGAGATCTCAAGACATTTGAAACGATTACAAGAGGAAAAATTAATCAAAAAAGCAGTCGATGGTTATTATGAAATTACTTCTTTTGGTAAAATAATTACTACTGCCATTCCTTACTTTGAAAATAGTCTTAAATTTGTCGATTTCATTAATTCGCATAATTTTGCCCCGATCCCTCCCGAACTCCTCCTTCAAGTGGGTGCTTTGAAGGACATTGAACTTAAAACTGCCACGATGGAAAACATTGAATTATGGACATCCTTGATTACGAATGCGCAACAATGTATCTATGCGATTACAGATCAATTACAAAGATCAATTATTCCAATTATTCAGAAAAAAATTCAAAGTGGTACCGCCTTAGAAATTAGAGCTATCATCGATCAAAACCTTTTTAACAAATTTAGAAAACCTGAAAATTTACCTCCAAATGCTACCAAATTGTTAAAGCAAATGGATATCGTAAAAAATGTTCGAATATCCCAGGAATTAAACATTTCAACCATAATTACCGAGCTGGGTGCCCTGATTTTCCTCAAAGCTGGCGATGCGATTGATTACAGCCAAGGAATTTTCGGGAAATCAAAACGCTTTTTAAGATGGACTAAAACACTTTTTAATCTGTTTTGGGACCATGCAATAGCAATTAAACCATCTGACCTTGTTTTCGAGTAACTTTTGTCGTATCGCGCTACTTTTTTCTCTTTAAATAAGCTAATCCTTTAAATACTGCCACTAATTCCTGGTTTTCATTCTTGATTTTAATATCCGTAATGCTTGTCCGTCGTGTGCTGGAAATAACTTCTGCCTCGGCTATTAAGGTTTCCCCTTCTTCCACCTTTTTGATATAATTGAGATTCGTACTCAATGCGACAGCTAATTCAATCTCTGGTGATGCATTACAAGCTAATTGAAAAGCAGTATCTGCAAGGCAATAAATCGCCCCTCCATGCCCTGCACCGAAAAAGTTAATTAAATGTTCCCCAAATTTTAGTTTAACTTTTGATTTTTCGTTCCCAATTTCCAATATTTCTATTCCCATATATTCTATGAATTTATCTTTCTTAATCATTTTCTGTAACTGTTCAAGATCCAATTTCATCAAATCCATTATATTTTAAGTCTTATTTAAATTACTCATTTTTATTGAACTTCTTCTTCTTTTCGATAGGCTCTTTAACAATGATTACCAAATAAATTTTTTTAATTTCCTAAACTCTATGCTGGTAAGGCAGCAAATATATAAAGAGTTAAAGAATAATTAAGATTATGAAGAAAGTTACATTCTATTCGGATGAAGAGCTTTGGAAGAAATTTTCGGCTAGTGTCTTAGAAAGCGAAGGATCAACAAGAAAGATTAGTGAAAAATTACAAAATTTAATAAAAGATTTTTTATTAGAAAATTTAATTGATGAGTTAATAAAGAATTTTAACATTGAAATGAATTCATTTATCTCTTCTGATGAAGTTAAGAGAAATCGACCAATGGTAAATTTCTCTTCGGCAGATATTATCCGAGAAGGAAGAGATTCTAGATGATTCCATTAATCTATTTAGATAGTAGCGCTATCTCAAAAAGGTATATTAAGGAAAAAGGAACAGAAACGATAGATGCCATTTTTGATGCAAGTGAAATTGAAAAGGTAAAAATATCATTCTCCATCTGGAATATTGGAGAATGTGTCGGTGTTTTTGATCAATATTGTAGAAGAAAGTGGATTACCGAGGAAGATTTTCAAGAAGCTATCCGGAAATTTTTAATCGAAATCCATAAATTATACAAACTTAAAACGCTCCAATTGATCCCAATAGATTCCAATATCATAGCTCAAACAATACCCCTAATTGTAGAATATCATATGTACCAAGCAGACGTTCTTCAGACAATCTCATTTAAAGTTGCAGGCGCAGATATTTTTATCTCAGCAGATAAAAAGTTAGTCAAAATTATGAAATCATTTAATAAACATTCATTTAATATTGAAACTGAAGAAAATTTAATACAAAAAACAATTTTTGAATGATTACAACTATCTTCAACAGCTGTCAACATTATCAAGTGCGATGCTGTTCTATACTTCAAATTTTTACGTAAATTAAAAAGAAATTGGTTAAGAAATTGGTTATGAATCAAATTAAAAAGTGATTTTTTTTTTGCGAATATCTCCAAAAAATAATTATGGATGATCTCCCAAAATAGTTATGGGAATATACAATTTATCGGATTGTTTTAAATAATTTTTTTAACCGATTCAATGATTCGGGCTTCGTTAGGAATGACATATTGCTCCATACGGGGTTCCACAGGAATTGGGGTATCGAGTCCCGCTACGGAAATTGGAGGGGCATCGAGATAATCGAAGGCATCTTCGATAATGACACGTGTAAATTCGCCACAGAGACCGCCTGTCTTATTTGCTTCATGGACGATGACAACCCGTCCTGTCTTTTTAACAGAATCAGCAAGGGTTTTTCGATCGAGCGGACGGAGTGTTCTTGGATCTACAACTTCAGCAGAGATTCCTTCTTTTGCCAGTTCTTCAGCAGCTTTAAGTGCCTTTAAAACCATAAGAGATGTTGCAATTATGGTTACATCGCTTCCTTCTCGTTTCACATCCGCGACACCAATCGGAACGAGGTATTCCTCTTCTGGAACCGGGCCAGATGTTTTATAGAGATATTTATGTTCAAAGAACATAACAGGATTGGGATCCCGAATGGCACTTTTCAGTAATCCTTTTGCATCGTAAGGCGTACTGGGCTGGATGACGATTAAACCTGGAACATGGACGAACCATGCTTCCAAACTCTGGGAGTGATGTGCCCCATAGTTTCCCGCTGCGCCAAAATTCGTGCGCACTACGATTGGCACAGAAGCTTGTCCTCCAAACATATAATAAATTTTGGCTGCTTGGTTACAGATTTGGTCCATTGCGAGTGTAAGCAGGTCGCCAAACATAATTTCTGCCACTACCCGCATTCCTGTCAGGGAGGCTCCAACAGCGCAGCCTACAATCGCCGCTTCAGAGATGGGGGTATCGCGAACTCGTTCTGGGCCGAATTCTTCCTGTAGTCCTTTGGTAACTTTAAATGCACCTTGCCATGCCTTACCAATATCTTCCCCTATCAAAACAAGGTCTGGATCTCGAATTAATTCTTCCCGTAAAGCTTCATTTAATGCTTCCACATATTTTATTTCTCGCATTTAATCACCCGCATATACATCTTCTAAACTGATTTCTACAGGTCCTTTTGGACTTTCTTGGGCGAAATCCACGGCGCGGTCGATAAGTTCCATTGTCTTTTTTTCGAGTGAGACGAGCGTATTCTCAGAAATACCAAAATTCAATAATTTAGCACGATGGATTTTAATTGGATCCCTTTTTAACCAAGCTTCAACTTCTTCCTTTGGACGATAGGTAGCCGGATCGTATTTAGAATGGCCTTTAAGTCTGTATGTTTTACATTCGATTAGAGTTGGACCTTCTCCTGCTTTTGCACGGGCTACTGCTTCTTTCCCCTTTAGATAGACGTCAATTACGTCATTACCATCAGCAACTACGCCTGCAATCCCATATCCAATTGCACGTTTCGCAATATCATCTACTGCAGTCGCCTTGGTGATACTTGTCCCCATGGCATATAGATTATTTTCACATACAAAGAGCACAGGCAGTTTCCAGACACCCGCTAAATTAATTGCCTCATGGAAGGCACCTGTATTTGAAGCTCCATCACCAAAAAAACATGCAACAACCCGTTGATTTTTATATTTTAATTTACATGATAAACCCGCCCCTGTTGCAATGGGAATGCCCCCTCCTACGACGCCATTTGCCCCCAGAATTCCAATATCAAAATCGGCAATATGCATGGACCCTCCTTTTGCCTTACAATAGCCAGTTTCCTTACCAAAGAGCTCTGCCATCATCCGATTAGGATCTGCGCCTTTG
>SUPS01000130.1 GCA_005191415.1 Candidatus Helarchaeota ASGARD archaeon Hel_GB_A | reverse complement strand
TTTTTTTAAAAATATTTTATATTTCTGATCCGACAAAATCACTTTTTTTTATACATTTTCATTATAATTCATGATATTTTTAAACATTTGGATGAAGAAGAATAAATATAAATAGGAGATGATATGAATAAACTCTCGAAGAAAAAAAGATAAATTATACTTCAAATTCCTAAAAAATATATTTTTTAGGGGAACCTGGTTGAATTGCTGAAGGAAACTAAAGATAGCTTCTTTAATATAGCAAAAGAGATTTCGTCTAATTTTGGAACTTTATTAGGAACACGACCATATATTGCAATTGTTGATGGTACTGGAGCTATACGATTTATCGAAACAGCTCTCGAAAAATTTTCTGAGTTCATTACAAACTTTGTACGGACAAATTTTAGCCTGTTAAATAAAGGCGATCATAGTCTTCCTCTTGGAGGGGTAAATCTTGCTTTTTTTAAAATTTCGGAAAAAGCAATGATCGTAATTTATACTGTAAAAGGGCGAAGTGGGCAATTACTGGCATTTAAGGCAAAAATGGATAATTGGACGAAACGAATTGATGATTTAATCGGTGATATCGAATTAATTGCTCCCCCAATTCAAATTAGCGATGGGACCACCATAATCGAATCGGAACCCGAAGTTCTCAAACCTAAAAAACCTAAAATATCTAAGCCAACAGGAATAAGAATTATTCCTGTCTTAAAAAAAGATATTTCTGGGAAAAAATTCCCTCTTGAAGTTGCGAATATTCTTCAGTACTGTGACGGAAATCATTCTATCGATGAAATTTGTAAAGAAACACAATATCCTCGTTTAAAAGTTGATGAAGTAATTCGCACTTATCAAAAGAAGAAGATAATTGAATTAAAGCGAATAATTTCATAATGCCGCATATTTACGTTTTCGTATAGTTTCTTGGACCATTTTTAGAATTTGTTTTTTCTGCTCTAAATTCAATTGAGGCAGATGGACATTACTTGCTTGGGTCATCAGGCAATAAGCATAAGAATCGTTAGATATTCCTTTCGTTTTAATGTCTAAATTGAATTGCGCCGCTTCCTGAAGATGATCAACGAGTTTATCCATGTTTTTTTGGGCAAGTGATTCGCGAAGTACTTGCTTGAATTTTTCCGCAAAGGAAGGGTTAATAGCGTCTTGGTGAGCAATTCCAATTATGTCTGGAGTACATTTATGGGTACAAACTTCACACTCTGGTAAAGGACGTTCCTTCATTTTATCAAGCATTTTATCGATTTTTTCTACCTCAAGTATGAGTGCTTGGTTTTGAAATGCTTCTTTTGCTTTTTCGTAATATGTTTTAGCTTTCTCATATTTTCCTAATTTATAGAAAGAATCGCCCATACTTTTAAGACATTCTGCTACCCCCTTATCATCCCCCAAATTTCTTTTTATCCGTAATGCTTGTTCATAGCAACTCATTGCTTCACCAGTCCTACCTGCCGTGGTTAATAATGCTCCAAAAATCATAAGATTGTTTGCTTCACCAATTTGATCATTCATTTGCCGCCTAAGATTTATTACGGCTTGTTGATACTCTATTGCTTCATCTATGCGCCCTAATCCCATTAAAGAATCGCTTATATCTACCAGAATTTCAGCTTCTCCTAGTCGATCTCGCTGCATGCGAACATGTTCAAGAATCATATATTGATAATCGAGAGCCTCTTGAAATCGACGTAACTTTTTGAGGGTTTTACTAAGAGAAATTAAAATACCTATTCGTAACGACTCATTTTGGAATTCTTCAGCAATTTTTAGTGCATAATTATAATCTTTAGCGGCTTGTTCATAATTTCCTGCATCATTTTCGACCGTGGCGAGAGTTATTAGAATTTCAGCTTCTTTAAGTTGATCCCCAAGCGAACGAACAGTTGTCAAGGCTTTTTTTAGGTACTTAATTGCTTCAGTATGTTGTTTTCGTACTGCTAAAATTGAGCCTATTTGATGGAGATCCTGATATCTTTCAATTTTATTTTTGAAATCTTGAAGGTATACGAATGTTATAATTGGATAGAATTTCTGATTTGCGCCCATTTCAATGATATCTTGTTTTGATTGATCGCCTTTAGCAATTAAAAGCAAATTTTTTGCAATTCTATCATAAGGGACAAAACTATTAACGAACATAAAGATTTGTGTAAATCCTTCAGGAATATTAAAGGTTATTAAGTCATCTTCATATTTTACGGGTATTTCTGTTTGAATTGTTACTTGGATCTCTTGAGGTAACCGAATCGTATTTTCTTGGTTTTCCAACTCAAAAGGAATCTGAAGTTGCCATTTCATTGCTCTTTCTAAACTATAACTAGCCCGAATTACAGCCTGCCCCAATTCTAACCCTTGAATTACTTCAATTTTTCGAATACCTAAATCCATATATTGCGAAAAGACTTTTTTTTGAATTCCTGTTGTTAATTTAAGAAAAAAACGTCCCATCGAAAAGAGGGGGTCATTTTGATCAATTGAGGTAGATGTATAAATTTCATTCGATAATTCTATTTGGCGAACCGAAGTAAAATTTTCCTGTAATTGTACAGCTTTTGCAAAAGCCCCATCTTGTAACATAGCAAGTCTGCCATCCAGTATTTCAAGGGATATTCCAAATTTCTCTCCAAGTAAAGGCAATTTCTACCTAGCTCCTTGTTGTTTTCTTAGACATATTAACAAATCCAATAAATAATTATTGGGAAAAAAGTTAATTTTAAGTATACTGGAAAAAACTGTATTTGTTTTTTAGAACATTAAATGAATTTTATTCTAGGACGATTGCTTTGACTTGGGCACGTGATGAGGAAATTATTGCACAGTGTGGCGTAATTGCCGCATTACTTGAAGTTAGTGGATATCCTAAACCTGGAAACGTCCATCGTACCCGTAATTTTGAAGATACGCGTTATGAACACTTTTTAACGAGTAGTGCAGTATTAGCACCCATATTACGCCAAATTAGCCAACGAGGACGAATGGCTCAAATCAAACAGATCCCTCTAAATGAACTCAAATTAGGGGAATCAATTTTTAATGCAGTGCAAGCTACTCAGTATTGGCAAAAAGGTGGAAATACGAACCTCGGAATTATCTTATTATTTATTCCTCTCGCATGTAGTGCGGGAATGTTAATCGAACATCCGAATCCTTCCGTTTTACAACTCCGTACGAATCTTGATCGCATTATTAAAAGCTCTACAAGTGAAGATACAATCAAACTCTTTGAAGCTATTTCTCTCGCTAATCCAGGAGGATTAGGCACCGTGAAGGATTTTGATATTAAAAATACCACGCCAGAATCCTTAAGGAAGAATAATATTAATCTGCATGACATTTTTGAAATTAGTGCCGGAAGGGATTCTATCGCAAAAGAATATGTTACCCAATTTCAGATTACTTTCGAGATTGGTTATCCTTTTTTCAAACAAATTTTTAAGAAGACGGGTGATATAAATACTTCAATTGTTCATACTTATCTAAAGATTCTTAGTGAAGTCCCTGATACCTTAATTGCTCGAAAATTTGGCAGTGCAACGGCAAAAGAAGTGAGTCAGCGAGCAAAATATATTTTAAATAAAGGTGGCTTATTAACAAAACAATCGGAAGAATTATTATGGAATTTTGACTCAGAGTTAAGAAGTGAAAAAAAAATTAATCCCGGTACATCTGCAGATTTAACAGCTGCAGCAATAATGGTCGCACTATTAGAAGGAATACGGTTTTAATAAGAGTGAAATTGTAATGCAATCCCCCAATTCTGGACGAGTTACCAACCTTGAATTCAAAATCCTTCTTGTTGGTGAAGAAGGAGTTGGTAAAACATCATTAATTCGGAGATTCATCGAAAATCGTTTCGATGAAAATAGTATACCAAATTTAGCTTCCCCTGAAAGCGGCTATATAACCACTCAATTAAATCTTTTCGGTGCTC
The DNA here is from genome assembly GCA_005191415.1 of Candidatus Helarchaeota ASGARD archaeon Hel_GB_A. Taxonomy (GTDB): domain Archaea; phylum Asgardarchaeota; class Lokiarchaeia; order Helarchaeales; family HEL-GB-A; genus HEL-GB-A. Next base: position 6,779 of record SUPS01000130.1, on the reverse strand, counting down.
CCATAAAATTACAAATCCAAGACGTAGAACAGGTAATTTGGGAAGATGTTGTCTCATATTATTTAGTTGATAATGATGGCATACTTATCATCTTTGATGCATCTGCCAAAATGAAAATACGTCCTTATATTGATTATTGGTTCCAACCTATTCGGCAAATTAATTCCGATATTCCAGTCGTTGTAATTGGGAATAAGAGTGATTTGACTGTAAAAGTAAATATCAAGAAAATCGCTCAATATTGTTCAAAATTAGGAATAAATTTTATTCAAACTAGTGCAAAAACAGGTGATAATGTCGGTTATGCCTTTAAACTTCTTACCTCAGAAATTGTAAAAGCAAAAGCCGCGGCTAAGAAGGCTGCGGAAGGGAAACGTGCCGATGGGCTTTCAAATATCTTTACTAGATATGATTTATAAAATGAGTAAAAATGCATATAAAAGATGCATAATCTAATTTTAGTGGATTAAGAATTGATTTAATTTTTTAAATACAAATAGCTATCCCAACAAAATTGGGGTTTTCAAAACAAAATAAGGAATCTAAAAAAGAAGAAAGAAGAGTGTGTTAGGGTGACAATACCTGAAAAGGAAAAATATGGTTTCAAAGTCATTGTGCTAGGAGACCCCGCTGTAGGAAAAACTTCGTTAATTCGTAGATTTGCTGATAATAAATTTGAAAAGAGCTATCTCCCATCTATTGGAGCCGATTTCACATTAAAAGTAGTTGAATTTAAGAAAATCCAAGCTATTCTTACCATTTGGGATATTGGAGGTCAGACTGAATTCGATGGCATTCGGAACTTTTATTACTATGGTGCAAATGCCGGAATAATGGTCTTTGATTGCACTCGCCCTGAGACTTATCAAAATCTTATAGATAAATGGGCACCACAATTCAGAAATGCTGTTGGAGAACCCGTTCCTTGTGTAATTTTGTGTAATAAAATCGATTTAACCGACCAAAGAGTAATTACTGATGCCCAATGTGATGAAATTTCAAGAATTTTAGGTTTTCAAGTTTTCAAAACTTCTGCAAAAACAGGTGAAAACGTTCAAGCCGCTTTTGAACAAATTGCGCTCTTATGTTTCGGAGAAGGAAAAGCACAATAAAAAAATTGAGATATAATAAAAAATAAAAAAAAATTTTTCTATTCTTCACGTAATTTACGTCGCAGAACTTTTCCTACCATCGTAGTAGGAATTTCATCCTTAATTTCAACGATTCTTGGCCATTTGTAACCTGCAATATTTTCTTTAGCCCAGGCTTTTATATCTTCTGCAGTTATTTTGCCGACATATTCTGGCTTTAAAGAAACAACTGCTTTGATAGTTTCTTCACCGTCTTTAGTTTTCACACCGATGACACCAACTTCATTGATAGGTTCGTACATATAGAGTAAATCTTCTACTTCTCGTGGATAAACACTATGTCCCTTATATTTAATCATATCTTTTAATCGATCTTTGATATGTAAGTATCCTTCATCGTCGATATACCCTATATCTCCTGTTCGTAACCAACCATCTTCTATTATTGTATTCTTTGTAGCGTCAGGCCTTTTGTAATATCCTAACATAACTTGTGGCCCTTTAATGCAAATTTCACCATGCGTCGAAATGTCGTCTTCCTTTCCTGGTTGAGGAATTTCTTCAAGGGTATCAGGATTGATGATTTTGCAGTCCGTATTTGGAAATGCAAATCCAACAGTTCCAATTTTTCTCCGTCCTTCTAACGGATTAGCATGGGTTACTGGACTAGCTTCAGTTAATCCATATCCCTCAACAATTTTCGCCCCTGTCAAAGATTCAAATTTTATCTGTACTTCTTCTGCCAAAGGACCCGCACCTGAAAGCGCATATTTAACGGAACTCAAATCAAACGTTTTTACTTTTGGATGATTATTTATTCTATTGAACAGTGCATTCACGCCAGCGAATAAAGTTCCTTTTTCAGCAGCAATTTCATTCATTAGTCCGGGAATATCACGTGGATTTGGGATTAAAATCATTTTTGCACCAATTTTTACAGCTAACGTCATCATTGTCGTTAATCCAAAGATATGTGACAGTGGTAAGGCACACACGGTTGCTTCTTTACCAGGTTCAACGCCTGGCATCCATGAGGCGCATTGATAGCAATTTGAAACTATATTATATTGAGAAAGCATAGCACCTTTTGGTAATCCGGTCGTCCCTCCTGTATATTGTAAAACTGCTAAATCCTTCTTTGTATCAAATTTTACCTCTTTGGGATTTGGATCACTCTTCAGAAGATCTTGGAATCTCGCAAATAATGGTCCTTTGGGCCAAAACCACATACGAGGGATTTTACCCAATAAAGCTCCGATAATCCCAATTGCTTTTCCAAGGAATTCTGCTAAACCAGTCAAGATAATTTTCTTAACAGTTGGAATTTTATTCTGTTCGACTAATTTCTTCACTTCTTCTTTGTAAAAGGCATCCATTATGACCAACATTTTGGCTTCTGCATCATTGATTTGATGCTGAATTTCCGCTGCTTTTTGTAAAGGAACAATAGGACTAACAACACCTCCAGCGCGCATGACCCCGAAGAATGCAATAACGTATTGCGGAATATTAGGTAAATTGATACATACTCGATCGCCTTTCTCCAGCCCCATATCTTGTAATCCTTTCGCAAAGCGATTTACCATATCATTAAGCCAGCCATACGTCCAGTTTTTTCCATGAAATGCAAGTGCGGGATAATCCGGATTATTTTTTGCTTGTTCTTTTAGCATATCATCCACAGATATATTATCCGGAATTTCTATCGTTTTAGGCACATTTTCTGGCCAATATTTATACCAAAGCTTTTCTTCGCTCATATTTTCACCTTATTGATTCAATTTTCTTTTTTTATTAAATTAAAAAAAAATCTTCATTTAAATTTTCATTTATATTATGAAAGGTTGGCATATATAAAAAAATTTGTAAAATAGAAAAATAGGTAATTATAAAATCACTTTTTTGGGTATCCTTAACGTTGATAAGGAATGCAATATCTTTTGTATTTCCATGGGGTCTGAACCCATTCATTAACGCTATCATTTAATGATTTTACATATAATGGGCGCGTTGATCGATCATTATTGAAGCCTGCTTTGTCGAATGCTTTCTCTTCATGATGTGCTACTGCGAGATTAGTCGCAAAGGTGTTAGGTTCTCTCGCTTTAATTTCATATAAAACTGAAACTATAAAAGAAGTTTTATCTTTTCTATCAAGGTCACCAGCAAATCCCGCATGACTGATGATTGCCGAAATACCAGTACCTCGTTCATAAATGATCTTCTCAAAACGACCTGCTACAAATGCCTTTACTATTCTATCTACTTCCCAAACATAATATATCAAGGCGAATGGCTTTTTTTGAAGTATAATTCCATTGTTTATGATATTGGCAAATTCATTTTCACTCCAAACTTGCGATATTTCCGCTATGTTTTGGTAGCTATTCAATAACTCTATACAAGCTGCAATATCTGCTTCAGTCCCTTCTCGAATCGTTCCGTATTGTATTTTATTTTTCTCTTTTGGAAATCCTGCAATAGCTTTGAGAAGCATTTTAACGCCTCTTCCATAACCTTTTAATTTGGCAGTTGTATCAATCATTTCTTTTCCCATAATTCGTGCCATTTGATAAACGTTATTCAACTTTTTTGCGTATCTTGCTTGAGCAAATCCTTTATGGTCGTTTAATTCCTCATTACAAATCCGATATATTAAATGAACTCCGCGATTTTGAGCATCTTCCTCTAATTTCTTTATTATTCCAGTTGCAACGCCTCTCCGTTGATGAGCTGGTAGTACCCCCAAATTACAAACGCATATTGTAGTAATTTTCCCAAGTTCAGCTACCATCCAATCATTTATATAACCAAATCCAATCCCAACGAGCGTACCATCTTTCAAAGCTCCAATACATAGCCCATTTCGCGGCTTAATGTAAGATTTAATGAGATATTCGATGTATTCAGTATTCCATTCCGGACATCCTGTGTTATTCCATTGTGGAATATAGCTTTCGTAAAGTAATCTGGCAACGACATCATAATCTATTGATTCTAACATTTTTATTTCCATATAATGGCTCCTATTTAAAAAATATTAGTTATTATTTGGATTTCCTAACTTATATAGTTTCATATCTTAGTTCGTTAAAGATTTTGTTTAGAAATTGAAATTAATGCAATAATTAAGTTGATTATTCTCCTTGCTTTTACCAAAATGATAAAGTTGTTTCTTTCTTTTCTGCCAGAAAATTAACTTATTTTATTCTTTAGTTAGTTGAGTATAAATTTCACCGAAAATATTAAAACACAAAACCGAATCCTCGTAAGGTTTTGAGGTAAAGCAATGTCATATATGAAAATAGGTGCCCGTTATCTCGCGCGACGAAAATTACGAACGGTGCTTACAATTTTAGCCATTTTACTTGGAGTAAGTATTTTTCTTGGAACTGCGATTGCCTCTGATTCTATTCAATATTCATTGAATTACCATGTAACTAAACAATTTGGATATACAGATATCATAATTGTAGATGATGATAATCCCTACACAAATTCTATTCCATTGGACAAAATAAAAGCTGAAATTTCAAATATTAGTGATGGAAATTTCGAATGGACTTATCAAATGCGCCAAGGACGTACGGTTACGCCTTTTAAAGGGGTTGCAACGAGTTCTTCTTATTGGTGGCAATTCATTGGAATTAACGCGTCTAATCCGCTTGAATCGAAATTTGGTGAAGTTGAAATTAATAGTTCAATTGATGAGGGATTATCAACTCTTGAAGAACTACTTACATATCCTTCAATTACAAATTCGTGTGTTATTTCTGATTATGTAGCAGAACTATGTAATCTCACTGTTGGTATGAATCTGTATATCTATCCACACCAACCTTGGACTGGAATTGATTGGACTAATTCTTCTACATGGGTAAATTTAACGATTACTGGCATAATAAAAGATAAAGGGAAATCATTTTCTTTTTTCAACCCCCCAATCACAGAAACTTGGGAAATTCGTCCTCCCGAATATGCCGTATACATTGATATTGAAATAGCTCAAAAATATATTTTCAATAGATACCCTGATCAAGTGAATATCCTTCTCTTTCATGCACCTTCGATTAAATCAATCGACTCTACAATCGAAACTATTCTTAATGCCTTTAATTCCAGCTCGGATCCCGTTATTAATTCTACTAATTTTTATGGATTTAATTTGAAATCTTTTTTTGAAGAACAGATTACTGGAATGTTTACTTTTTTTACCGCAATTTTAGCCTTATTTTCAGGAATTTCGCTTTTAATTTGTGCCATCTTGATTAAGAACTTATTTGAAGTTACTAAAGAAGAGCAGATGGAAGAAATAGGAATAATGCGCGCAATTGGTATTTCGAAAACGGGAATTTTCCGCATTTATCTTACACAAATTTTAATAATTGCCCTCGCAGGCACATTATTGGGGGTACTTTTTGGCTTTTTAATTTCATATCTATTTATAGGTCCCTTAAAATCCATTTCTCTTGCAATAAATTCAGACATGTTTTCGTTTTTCGGTACTGATTTTGAAGTTTTTATAATAGTTGATTCATTTTCCTTAATTCTTTCTTTAAGCACTGGATTTGGAGTAAGCTTGATTTTCGGAATGATTCCAGCGATTTCTGCCTCAAATGTTGATGTTTTAAAAGCCTTAAATCCACGAATAATGGAGGAGGAATAATAAACTGTGGTCTAAAGAAAAATTTGGAATAATATTTCAATATTCAATAGGTTGTTTTCTAATTTTGCTTGGATTATTTCTAATTATCAATTATCTTACAGATTTTATATCTCTTATAGCTGAGATATTTCTATTTTGTACTTTAGGCGTTTTTTCTATAATAATAGGAATGTATATTTTAATTCCTCAAATAAAAAAGATCAAATTTTTATATTTTGGCGTTATTTTAACCACTTTTGGCATTCTTGAGTTAATTGCCGGCTTTCAATCTATATTTTTCGGAGAAATTGATTTTTCAGAATTTATTTTAGTTGGAGAAATCATAATTGGAGGAATTTTTCTTACCGTGGGGATGGTATTCTTAGGATGTCTTCTTTTGCCGGGTATTATTATAGGGCTTTCGTATTTGATGAAGCCTATTTTAGGCTTTACGCGATCAATTATGGTTCGAAATGTTCTCCGAAATGCAAGACGTACTCAAAATACTTTCGCGATGACCTCTATTGGTCTGGCATTTTTGATTATGATTTCCACAGTTTTAGTTTCTATGAATGCGGGTGTATATCCTGGTGCAAAATTATCCTTGGGGGGCGATCTTCGGGTAGGTTGGGACTCCGGTTATGCTCCTCTTAGTTATACTCCTGATCTAAGGGCCGTTGATCATGTCACTTCATTAGTTCCTATACGAATAATCTCTACAGGAACTATTGTAGATGAGTATGACCCTGATTACCAAATACGGTTCGTCATTATTAATACAACTGAATATGCAAATTTACATCAACCTCCTACTTTGCTAGAAGCTTTCACTCCTGCCAGTTTATCTATTCAGGATTTTATACATCTCCTTGACGAAGAAAATAGTACTATAATTTATTATGAATTAGCAGATGCTCTTAATAAAACGGTTGGTGATTATATCAACGCTTCATCGTCAGAATTCACACCAACTTTTCTAAAAATAGTGGGAATATGTGGGCGAATGCCAGGTCTTCGATATACTTTTAGAACCTATAATCCAC
>SUPS01000129.1 GCA_005191415.1 Candidatus Helarchaeota ASGARD archaeon Hel_GB_A | reverse complement strand
GATTACTATTATTGGAATAATATTTTAATCGAAATAATAACTCATTTGGGAGTTTTATGGCAGAATTTGAAATATTTCATATAATCTATCTTGTAGCTATTTCGGTCATATCAATACTTTTCATTGTCCAGTCAATAAGAACCAGGCAACGAGTTCCCATCAAAGACGTCACTTTCGAAGATTATTTTCGCGCGTGGTGTGAGCACCATGATGTTAAAACGCCTATCGAAGAAATTAAAGGCCCCCTTCGTCCCTATTTAAAATCATTTTTCATTGTTGGGAAATGGTATGCACGGTTAGGTCTAAGTGCAAATAAAGTTTCGGTTCTAGGACTAATTTGGGCTCTATGGGCATTGGAATGCTGGTTTCTTGGGTCTGGGTGGATTCTTCTTGGTACCCTCTTTGTCATCCTTTCTGGGGCAACTGATAGCATTGATGGCGTGGTAGCATACCTGACAGGTACTGAGAGTCAGTTAGGTGCTTATTATGATTCCATTTTAGACAAATTTGGTGATATTCTCTGGGTAACGGGTCCCATCTACTTTGTACTTTCCAATCCAATCGTCTTAGCCACTTACAGTAGTTTTTGGATTACAACGATAATCCTTGTTGGATTATTCGCCACATTTTTTGCTCTTATTCAAGAATATTGCCGTGCTCGACAACAAAGCTTAGGCTTAACCGAAACAAAACCGGTCATTGGAGAACGTATTTCACGATTAAGTTGCATTATTATCATTACAGCCAGCATTGGGTTCTCTAACTTCTTTACAATCCTCAATCCCTCGTTATCATTCATTAATGCCAATGTTTGGATTAGTAACTATATTATCCCAATTTGTTTCTTCAGTCTTCTAGGATTAGCAATCGGTTCTCTAATTCAAATCAATCGACATGCAATGAAACATTTGAAATAAATCCGTTATTTTTTTCTTTTTATTATTTCTTTTTTAAAATAACAGCCGCCAACATTTTATTTGCTATAAATATGTTTTAAGTCTTTATTTTTTGGGAGAAATAATCTTATGTTGATTGGAACAGAATAAATCGCCTCCACAATGGTAAACCAGCTCAAGCTCTTCAATTTTCAAGCGTTTTTCACTTTTCTTATACTTCCCTTCATCGCATATAGCCGCAACCACTTGCCCGACAAAGAAACTGTGATCTCCATACTTCTGAATATCGATTACTTCGCACTCAAAATTCGCAACACATTCCTTAATCAATTTAGCTTGGATTTTCTTTGCTGGGATGGGCGTTAATCCCGTTTCTTCGAATTTATTTACTTTTTTTCCTGAATGCCGCCCACAAAATAATACTTTATCTACTATATCCATTGTAGGTAAATTCACACCGAATTCTTTTGTTTGTTTGATTAAGTTATGTGTATAGCGAGTTGGTCCAATAGAGATCCCAAAAATTGGGGGATTAAAACTAATCGGAGTTGTCCATGCCAATGTTATAATATTGTCATTTTCTTTACTTGGATCAGAAGCAGTAATCAGACAGACTATCTTCGGATATGCAAGGCGGAATGCCTGCGTAATTGGTATATCCGTCTTATTCATTAATAAAACCTCCTAATTTTAATTTCTTTCATAATTTATTTTAAAACCTTTCATTTTATTTTATTTTAAAATGGAGCTACATTTAAAGATTTTTTGGAAATGCAATAATCGTTTCTCCCGCTTTGACTTTGTCCCCTTGTTTTACTTGGAGATCAAATTGCCCTTGCATTTCCAATTTAACCATGGATCCAAAATAAATAAGTCCAACTTTTTCTCCTTTCTGAACTTTATCTCCGACTTTCACATAACTCTTTAATCTTCTTGCAAATGCACCCACAATTTGAGTGAGCCAGATTTTGGTTGCATTCTCTGTTTTTATTTCGATAATATTTTGTTTATTTTCCATTACTGCTCGAACTTTTTTCCGAATAGACCCAAATTTTGGATAAATTAAATGAAACCGTCTTTTATGCCCAGATCGGCGGGTAATTTGAGTGATCACGCCGCTCATAGGAGCTCGTTGTAAATGACAATTAAGAAAACTCAATTCAATGAATAAGGTTAATATGTTTGAAGATTTATTAATTAATAAAATTCGTCCATCCGCAGGGGCTAAAATGCCATCTGCCACAGAAGGGGGAAGTCTATTGGGATCTCTGAAAAAAAAGACCATTATAACTGTAAAAATGAAGATTAATCCCCATGAACGCCATGAAGTAATCCAAATCAAAAGAATTGGAATAATTGCCGATGGCACAATTACCCAGAATCCTTCTTTTACGATTTTCATTTCTCTATAATATTCTTTATTTTAAAGTTTATGTTTTCTACCAAATTAAAATATTTTGGCAATGAAAAAGACTACTGTAACTCACGATTAACAATAAAATATCCGATAAAATTACTAAAATTAAATTATTGGAGAAATGAGACATGTTTTTCTAAATATCGAAGTTGTTCAAAAACATAAGGGCGAGGTACCGCGTTAGGAGATGCATAACGGTTTTGATCAACTTCTTCTGGGATATAGATTCTTTTACCCGCTAAAATGGCGATGATACTTGCATAGGACCAGCAAGCACTTTTAAGATTGTAACCCCCTCCTGCTGTTATAATTGCTTTCCCCTTTGTATTTTCATCAATCGCCTTAAGAATTATTTTAGTAATTTCTTGGAACCCTTGGGTTGTAAAGCGGAGGTTTGATAAAGGATCATCAATATGACTATCCACACCTGCTTGCCAAATAATAAAATCCGGCAAAAAATTTCGTAAAGCTTTCGGAATAATTTTCCTGACCGCCCATACGAGTTCGATATCGGAACTAGCGCTACCTGGCTCGAACGGAAAATTGATACAATATCCTTTCCCCTCCTTTTCTCCAATTTCATTTACAAATCCAGTTCCAGGGTATAAGGATGTCCCCGTTTCATGAAAAGAAATCGTTAAGACGTTCGGATCTCGATAAAAAATGGCTTGTGTTCCATTTCCATGATGTGCATCCGTTTCAATGATGGCAATTCTCTCAAAAATTTCATTTTTGAGAAACCACTTTGCCGTAATCGCAATATCATTATAGATATTAAATCCGCCTCCTTTATCGGGAAAAGCATGATGGTATCCTCCAGCCATACTAACAAACGGGAAGAGATGGTCTATTGCCGACATTCTGGCACCTGTAAGAGTTCCCCCCACACAAACACATGCATATTCATGCATACCACGGAATGCAGGAGTATCTTTACTTAGCTCGCCCACACCTGTCTCAGACATCTTCTTAACATTTTTTACATAGTTTGGATCATGAACTAAAAGTAATTCTTCTTCAGTTGCAGGTTTTGCTTCCGAAATGATAATATTCTCCTTAAGAATTCCCAATTTTCCAAGTAAAGAAAAAGTTTCCTTGTATCTTTCTCCTGATACGGGATGTTCTGGACCAAATCCTACATTGCAGAACCGTTCATCCCAAATAATACCCAAATGTCGCGTTCCCATTGAATACTTTACTCCAAATAGTCAAGTATTAAAAACATAACATTTTCATAAGTAATTAATTTTACTTGTTTCGAGATTCTTATTAGCGATTATATTGGCGTAGAATTATGGCTTCTACTTATGATCTCGTAGTGGTCGGCGCTGGTCCTGCCGGATCAATGGCTGCAAGAGCGGCAGCTTATTATGGCTTATCTGTCCTCGTTATAGAGCAAAAACAAATTGTTGGATTTCCAAGTCATTGTGCAGGCGGTATTTTAACTTCTATCTTAAATAAGATAGGAATCTTTCCTATCGTCAAAAAGGCGATCTGCTCTAAAATTTCCAAAATGCGGTTCATTTCTCCGATGGGAACTATTGTGCACCATAATTTCTCAAGAAATATAGGATATATTGTTGATAGACCCAAATTTGACCAATTGCTCATAAAAGATGCTCAAAAACGAGGCGCAGAAATTCGTACTTCTACTCGAGCTATCGGACTTAAAAAAGAAAATAATCAATTTACACAAATCATCATCAAGAGCCATGGCACTATTCAAACGATTTATTCTAAAATTATAATCGGTGCTGATGGGATTGCCAGTAATATCGCTAAATGGGCAGGTCTTATAATTCCTCGCAATTATATTGGCATTGGATTCGGATATAATGCAGAAAATATAAAAGGTATTTCCTCAGATACCGTTGAAATTTACTTTTTATCTGCAGTGCCAGGAGGGTATTGCTGGATATTCCCCCGAGGTATTAATTCAGCGAATATTGGTGTTGGTGGATATAATACTGGTTCGTACATGAAAAAGGTATTTAATTGGTTTCGAAATAAACATCCTTTTGCATCTCCAAAATTAAAGAATTGCAAATTAACTAATTACACAGGTGGAATCGTTCCTGGCTCAAAAATTCCTGCAAAAACTACCTTTAATTATGGAATGATCGTTGGAGATGCCTGTAACCATGTAGATCCTCTAACAGGTGAAGGAATTCGACTCGCGTTAATTTGTGGAGATCTGGCTGGAAAGATCGCTGCATATGCAATTCAGAAAAATGATCTTTCCCTAATTCATACTTACCATAAATTAATGCGAAAACATACTCTCCTTGAATTATATACCGGATATTTCTTCCGTCATTTTCTATTACGTGCAAATGCCACTGATTATGAATGTTTAATCCGAGCAATCTCAAAAGTCAATCTCAATTTAATATTCCAAAATCGCAAATGGATTCCATTATTCCTTCAGGGGTTGCTAAAAACACCATCTATTTTAAAAATCATGAAAAATATTTCTCGCCTTCCTCCGACCATAAAAATAGATCTGGCACATAACTTTTATTAATCAAATGATAGAGAGAATTTCTAGATTGCCTCCAATAAATATAGAAAAATTATAAATTCGTTGATATATATGAATGAACCAAAGTTCTTTGAAGACCTACGGCAAGAAATAAAAAAAACGGCGGATGACTGTAACTATTATAATGCTCTTTGTCGAAAAAATGATTATGATTTTGATATGACTTTAAATGATTCCAATTTAGAGGATATTCCTTTCATTAATTGGAATCTTTTTAAAGCATCAAATAAAATGTTTGATAAATTATTACGGATTCCTTTTGAAAAACTCGCATATTGGACTATAAGTAGTAGTACAACGGGAGATCCCAGCATTGTAGGACGCGGACCTGAAGACATCTCCGTTTTTCAAGAAAATTACAAAAAAGTCTTTGAAGAATATTCCCATATGTCACAAATTAAAAAACTCATCCTTTTTTCACCGAAAATGGCGTTTTTAAATCGTATGCCTGGGAGGTGGATGGGCAAAAGAGGTTACTTATTTTATCGCGATATTACAGACATTTGGAATATTGACACTACCTTCCTCCTTTTTTTCAATAAATGGAAAGCAGCCAAATATATGCTGACCCACTTTCGCTTTAAAGCTTTCATTGAGGTTGATGGGAAAGCATTCGAACGCGAACTTACAAAAATTGAACATAAACGCATTCCTGCCCTCATAGCAAATTCAGCACCACTCATTTTCAAGACTGTTTTCGACTATAAAAAGAAAACAGGACGGACTTTCGACATGCCTGAGAGTTTTAGAATACAGACTGGTGGCGGTGGTTGGTCTGGCATAAAAGGACGGGTTAAAACAATGCCTATAGATAAAATTAAATTTATTGAACTTCTTTCAGAGTTCTTTAATGTAACATCTGAGAACTTTGCTGATCTTTTTGGCGCTACAGAAACACCCGCCGCATTTGGCGGTCATTGGAGTAAAAACCATAACGATTTCCTCCTTCATGTAGATAAAAATACGGCGCGAATTATCTTACGATCCATTAATGACTTAGAACGTATTAAAACACTGAACCAAGAGGGGATCCTAGAGATAATAACTCCTTATGGCGTTAAATCCTATGCCGGTATTGCTGTTCTTTTAGATGATATAGTTCAAATTGTCAATTTCAATAGATGTCCGGAATGCGGACGAGAAAATGTTATAGTTTTTCGCCATGTAGGGCGTCTAACGCCTGAAATTGGTAAAGGATGTTCTTCATATACTCGTTTATTCCCTTTCGCAGAATAAAAAGACTATAAATCAAACCTTATATATTGAATAATTAAAAAAGATTTCAATTATTACTTCTGATAGAGGATGATAGAAAATGCCGTTACTGAAAGTGGTCTTTTTAGGAATAGATAATGCCGGAAAATCCTCGATTTTAAATATAATCGAGGAAAAATATAGTTTAGTTTCAAATCCACAGCCCACAACGCGTATTGAACGTCATGATGAATTAACCGATATTTTTGGATACGATATTATTTCATGGGACATTCCAGGTCAATCTGTTCTGCGTGAAGACTATGTTTTTCAAATTGATCGAACTCTAGAAGAAACTGGAATGATTATATATGTTATTGATGTTCAAGATACAAAACGTATTGACGAATCCTTGGAATTTTACGAAAAAGTTCTACAAAAATTAAGAAATGATAAAATTATTCCTTTTATCTCGGTTTTTATCCATAAAACTGATCCCGATATTAAGGATGATCCCGAAATTATTGCGAATACGGAAAGAATCAAAAAAGCAATTTCTGAACTTTCATCCGGTTTCGAGGTTGATTTCTCAAAAACTACTATCTTCGATAGATGGACTCTTTACCTCGCCTTTTCATACGCCTTAAAGAAGTTGCTTGCCAAAGATAAGCAACAAGAAGTCCAGCAAATCCTGCGAGAATTTGCTCAAAATAATGATCTCGAGGCAATATTACTGCTAGATGATAAGAATTTTCTCCTAAATGACTACCTTCCAACTCAAGAAGTACAAAACTTGCTTCAAGATCTCGCATTGATATGTACTTTTATCTATAAAACCGCAGTGGAGAATAAATTGTCAACAAATCGCGTGAAAATTGATTTAAATCAGGAAACTATCCTACTTCATCCTATTACGATTAACGAAAAACTATTTTTCCTTATGGCACTGACACCAAATGCTCAAAAAGAAATTGCCCCCCAACTTGACCAATTAGTTTCAAAACTATCAAAAATACCTATAGAATATTTTAATCCTAAATAATCTTTTTATGGGGGATAATTCGCTTCTAAAAATTGTTTTAAACAACGATTGACTTGTGTGCTATGAGTAATTAGCGCAAAATGCCCTGCATTTTTAATAACACAAAGCGTTGCATTCGGAATTTTCTGCTGCATCTTTCGCATCATGGATAAAGGCGTGATCGTATCCAAACTCCCGCAAATAAGACAAGTAGGAACTTTAATTTCCTCTAACTTCTCTTCAAGATTATATTCCGCAATTTGTTTTATTTCCTCAATGATGACGTAACTGGGGACTCGATTCAAATCATCTACCCATTTCTTAACTGTTTCTACTGGCTTATTCAATGCCGCTGCGATGAATGGGATACTTAGGTTTGAAATTGCCCGAACTGACCATCTAAAAAAGGGATTTAAGGTTAATGACAATGGTGTAGTCAGCTGCACAATTTAAATTTAGACAAACTTCCCCATTTATAAAGAGTTTGCCTAGAGGAGTTTTGCAAAGGAAAAAGGGCATCGCGATAATACGGGCATATTGCCGCCTTTAAAAGGGATGGCTAGATTTCACCCCACCTATGCCACCGTTCCTCACTATTTTCAAAGATGGAATCAACTGCAAGCTAAAGGAAGCAGAAAATCTGAAACACAATACCATCCATTTAAAATTAAAATGAGAAAAATATTAAAAAAATTGTAAATGGTTTGCGCTCCTATGAAATATATAAGATAAATACATAAGGGCAAATTACACACGTAAACGAATGTCAGGCGTAGTTGCAACGCATTACAGATTCATACCATAAAAAATTTGATATTCATACTATCAATTGGTATTCATACATTTAGAATTCTTACAATTAAGATCAGGACACCTTATTATCTTTGAATCTTTGAAATATTTTAAGAATTTTCCACAGCTGGGACATAAAAAATTCTCGTGAAGTTGGTGTACTGCATTACAGAAAGTTTCGACTTCTTTAATAGACAAGCTTTCTATTTCGGGGTTATCATGAGAAAGTAAATTTCCCATAAATGTAGTGGCTCTAAGATTTTGAAGACTATTTAAAATTTCACTCTTAAAAGTACTATTTTTTAATTTTTTCACTATTCTTTTATTTACTGGATCAAATAATTCAGCAACAGTATATTTACCATTACGTTTAAAAGATATTGGCACTTCTAATCGCTCACAAATTTCTTTAAGTAACCACTCTAAATATATTCGACATTCATTGCCGGCTCCAGTTTTATCATAATTTCCCAGTTTGTCCAATATTTTATTCCATCTTGGTTTATATGGAGTAATACTTGGACCAAGGTCTTTATCCCAACTTATAATCTCTATATTAATGAAATTACTTTGCATATTTAATGCTCTCTGAAGATTTATGAGTTGCTCATACCAAATTCCATCATGTGTAGTAATAAAAAGTTGGTAATCCTTAAATTCATTTAATAAAAGTCTAGCGATTCTGTCTCTATGATTAGCATCAATTGTAGTCACTATATCATCTAATATAACTAAAGGACACCCTTCATTAAATTCTTTTATAAAAGCCAAAAATATACATAATCCTAAAGAATCTAAATGGCCTTCGCTAGTTAATGCTCTGGGATCTTCTTTTCGCCCAAAGGATTCTATTCTTAATTCAGTACTCGCTCTTTTATCTCGTGCAACTATAAGTTCTATATTTTTATGGGGGTCTGTAGGATGAAGTATCGAATAAAAGTTTTGAATATTGCCTTGTATTGTATCATATATTTCCTGAATTTTTATCTTTTTTATCTCTGAAAATGTGGAATATACTTTTTTAGCTAAGTTATTTAACTTTTGACAGTATTGAAAGTGGGAATTAACTTCTGATATCTCCTGAATCTTGCTCCTTATCTGCTCAATCAAACGGATGACTTCTAAGGCTCTCTTTTCTTTATCTGTAAGTCCAATATTATTTAATAATTGATTACATTTTTCTGAGATAGAATTATATATGTTGTTAATTTCATTCTTTCGTTGGTAGAACTCATGTTCTGGGATCTCATTCCTAATTTTTTCAGTAGAAATAACTATATTTCTAAAATCTTTTAAATATGTCAATTTCTCCAGTAACTTCTCTCTTTCTCCAGATAATTCAGGAATTATCTCAATTTTTTGGCAAGTTTCATCTAAATTCTGCATAATTCTATTTAATTTTTCTATAACTTGAGTAGAAATAGTTCTAATTTCTGAAGCTTTTTTAGTAAGTTCGGTAAGTGTTTGGAGACGCTGGTCGATTCTTTTAAGGAAATTATCTCTATTAATTTCTTGTTCACATAGAGGGCAAATATTCATTTTTTCTCGAATTATAATTTCTTTACCAGAATTTAGTAATTTTGCAACAAGGAGCTCGACTCTTCTTCTATCCTGCAAAAGATATTTTATCTTTTCATTAATAGCTTTTATTCCAATAATAATTTCTTGGGAGATGGGCGATTTATTAACTATAGCTAAAATTTTATTAAGAGTATCAATTTTATCTATATCACTAGTTGTTCTTATTGTCCTGAGCCTTTCTTCAACATATTTATCCACTTCATTTAAAGAGCTAATTGTTGGCAAGCCAGCATCTTGGAATATTTTATTTATTGCTGATAATATTTCATTGATCTCTATTATTTCTTTTCCGATAATTTTTGAAATTTCGCTAAATAAATGCCTGATTTGTCCTTTTATTGATTCTACTTTACCTTTTGATTGGTCATAAAGTCGTTTCATTTCAAGTTCAATATTATCCAATGGATTGATACCTATTATGTTTCCAATTGCCCTGAATCGCTCTGCAGGTCGACTTATAATGAATTCGAGAATTTGCGATCTACGAAGGATGAAGGATCCTTTTTGAGTTACCTGAAAATAATCGTTATATATGTCAGGTGGCGTAGGTTCAGAAGTAAAACTCCTACTTAAGGAGATATTACCAGGATTAAAAGTTATTTCGATATTTACATTATTAAGGGTAAAATTTACGTGAGGCCCATGTTTTTGCAAAGATATCCCTTTTATCCCTTCTAAATGAGACACTTTCCCAGTAAAGAAAAATTCAATTGCATCCACTATTGAGCTTTTTCCAGTACCATTTTCTCCTCGTAATAAAAGACATTTCCCATCAATATTTAATTCTAATTCTGGGATTCCTCTAAAAGCATGAATATTAATCTTTTTAATCTTCACTGACATCTGCAATCCCATTCTTTATTATATCAAAAAGTCTTTCTTGGGATATAAATTCCTCATCATTCCATAGTGTCTTCAGTTCTTCAATGATTATATTAGGAACAGTTTCATCTTCTTTCAATTTTTTAAGAAATTCTTCAAATATTTCTTTAAGAATTTTCATTGTTACCACCTCCATTTATAATATACAGTTACTGATATACATTTACGGCCTTCATTTACAACATGTCTATTTTAATATATAAATAAGGTAAATGGTAAGTTCTATCTGAAAAGTAATACTTAATATTTTCGTTAAATTTCAGTAGTTGAATTTACCCCTATTTCATGTAGCACACCTTTAAATTTTGGGGAGCGTATATAAAAGGTGGGCTAAGAATAGAGGAGAAAAAACTCTAAGTGAATTTTCAGTAGTTGAATTTACCCCTATTTCATGTAGCACACCTTTAAATTTTGGGGA
>SUPS01000128.1 GCA_005191415.1 Candidatus Helarchaeota ASGARD archaeon Hel_GB_A | reverse complement strand
ATACCAGTTTATACCAAAATTCTTAAATTTTTGCTTTGTAGTTATAAAAAAATGAAAATTTTAAAATAGAGAAACATATACAAACCTTTTTAAAGATTCCAATACAACTAAAAGAAGAAATTGAAATAGAATATTTTATACAAATGAAGAATATCGGTTAATAAATATATGAAGATCAAATAGAATTGACGGAATTATTAATAGACTATTAAGGAACCAGATATGTTATTAATTTTTTATTCGGGCATCCGAATTTCAAATGTATTGCATAGTTTGATTAAATATTTACCCCAAAATAAATTAGGCTTTGTTATTGATACAACTAATATTCTAAATCTTTCTGGAACTCAAATGAATTTGTGTATGCGTGCTTTAATTCACTCTTTAATGCGTGTTGAATATTTGAATACTTATCGGGTTAATAAATTTCTTAAAAAATTTGATTATAGTAAAATTAATCTTCAATTTACGGATTTAGATGTCGCGCTCTCTATTTTTACCACCGAAATGATATCGAAAGGTAAAAATTTTTCAGATTTGATTGAAAAAATGCGCGAATATTTTTCCATTGACGCTAAAATTATTCCAATTTCTGAGCAAAATGTGCCAATTACTATAAGAATTGGACAAAAATTAATACCTTATCTAGAATTTATCCAAGAAACCAGTTCTGATGCAAAAATTCAAGATATAATTTTAAATGGAATTAAAGATATAAAACCAAGCGAAAATCTCAAACAGATTGCCAATAGCTCTGAATATATTCTGCTATTACCTAATGACCTAGCTGCTTTTCATGCAATGCTCAAAATTCCTGGGATTAGAAAAATACTAGAAGAAGTGCCATGCCCAATTTTTGCTATTTGCCCCATTTTTAATTCTAATTTTCTATCAAAACGAGAAATTGCAATACTCAACAAGCTAGGTTATCGCGATTTAAATGCCCTTGAATTCTCAAAAACCGTTACTAATCTCGCAGATACTATCATAATAGATGAATCTCAGAAACGTTTTAAAGATCAGATTCAAAGTTTAGGTTTTCAAGTAGTCATCGGAAATATTGCAATAAAAAATAAAACTGAATCTTTTGAATTAGCAAATTTTTTATTTGATCTCTTTCCATTAAAAGAAACAGCAAGACCCACAAAAGCGAATGTTGTTACAAGATTTTTCAGTAAGTTAGTAAAAAAGAAAACTTAATGAACATAAGGGTTTTTAATGCGGAAAATTGAGATTATTATTCCAATAGAGAAGGTTCCAGAAGCTAAGGAAACTTTAAATAAATTATTTTATGATTATCACATTATTGAAGGGGAACAAGAAGCTCTTCTCATTATTTTTACTGATGTTAGCGGTTCAAGGACTACATTAGATGATCTAAAACGCATGGGTATTAGTACTGCCTATGGTCGAATTAATATATTGCCAATTCTTGGTTTAATTCCACATCCAATCACAAAACCCGAAAAGAAGCCAAAAATACAAATACTTTCTTTTGAGGAACTAATGCAAATCATCGAACCCACAACGCATCCTGACCTCTTGTACATTACTTTTTGTATTTTATCTGCAATAATAGCTGCATTAGGCTTAATTTACAATAATGTCGCGGTAATTGTCGGTTCTATGGTTATTGCTCCTCTTTTAGGTCCAATTATCGGGACATCTCTCACACTTGTTAGTGATCGAAAAATTCTCACACGTAGTCTTCTAACAGAATTAATTGGAATTATCATTGCAGTCCTAATAGGGCTAGTTCTGGGTTTCTTATCTTCAAATGTACTTGATCCAAGTAAACTTACTTGGAATGGACAATTGTCTGAGATGTATATCCGCACAAAGGCAACCTATGCCGATTTTGGATTAGGAATTGCCTCTGGAATTGCTGCAGGTCTCTGCTTTATTACAGGGATCGCTACTGCTTTAGTAGGTGTCGCAGTAGCCGCCTCTTTGATGCCCCCTGCCGCTAATGTCGGGCTTCTGTTGGCAATAGGTGAGCCCAATTTAGCACTTGGCTCTCTTATCATCCTTTTAATCAACCTTGTTTGTATTAACTTTACCTGTACAATTACTTTTTTCATAGCAGGAATTAGATCCCCTGTATTAAGTAAGCGTATGGAAAAATTGACCGCTCGCTCTGTTCGTAGGCGACTTATTATTGTTTCTGCTATGATTTTAATATTATTTGCTATTATTTTGGCTGCAACCATTTTTGGATAATAGTTATTGGTGATCAAAAGGATGAATATATCCATTTATTTCTTTAATTAAAGAATAGATAGTAATTCAGGTCAGATTCATCATGAATTTCTGGATATCTTTTGGATTAGAATTACTCATCATTCTGGTTTGCATCTATCTTTTTTTACCAATAATTTGGAAACTTTGGGCAGTTAAAGTCAATGCCGCCTATAAACCCAGTAAATTGGATATAATCGCCCAGCCTACTTCACCTCAAAATAATATTCCCGAAGTAATAATTAATGAATCTGGCCTATATGAAATAAAATTTGGAAACGGACGAATATTCTATAATGGAACGTTTCAAATTCACTATAAAAATCAATGGTATGCAGCTCATGCCGAAGATAAAAAGAAAAAACTTAAATTGTTAGCCATTCAACAAAGCTCTAATATCGATGTATTTGGATCATTCGAAAAAACTTCAATAACATGGGAATTAGAAGATACATCAATCCAACTCCGAACTAACATATATATCTACCCAAACCAACCAATTATTAAATTCCAAGTCGAATTTCCCAAAGGTATAAAAAATGTAACGACTAAGAAATTCGGAATTCCAATTTTTAAATTTCCATATTTTAAGTTAGAAGGTCCTAATCAGCGAATACTTGCTTTCCAAGATAGTATGTTTTCCCCTCCTACCCGGAAAATTCCCAAAAAGGGTACTCAGGGACCTATCCTCTTTTATGATAATGATCTAAATTCGGTTGTAATAGGTCCATTAGATCATTTTATGATTGCTTATACTGGACAAGATGAGATGATCTATCATGGATTAGAAGGAAAAGTCAGAGAAATTCCGGAGGGCTACGAACATTCTGTATTATTATTTTTTTCTAAAGGAATCAATGAAACACTTGTAAATTGGTGCGGTTTTCTTCATAAGTACCATAAAACGTCCCCTAAAAATCCATATGATGATTATATAGTTGCAAACTTAGGTTTTTGGACAGATAATGGTGCTTATTACTACTATCGAAAAGAAAAGGGAATGACTTATGAACAAACAGTCGTTCTCGCCTGCAATTTATTCCACCAACGCGCTATTCCCTTTAAATACTTTCAACTTGATTCGTGGTGGTATCAGAAAGACATGAAAGCCATCTGGAAATATCCACCATTTAGTTGGCTTGGGCGTTTAATCGGAGGCGGTGCCTATGGAGGTACCTTACTTTGGGAAGCCGTTCCAGAAGAATTTCCAAATGGTTTGAAGGCTCTTCATAAAAGAATTGGATTGCCATTCGCCTGCCATTCTCGATGGATTTCTCCAAAATCACCCTATATTCAAAAATATAAATCAGTTATCGCTAAATCAGCTGCCTTACCTATGGAACCGCGCTTCTGGGATGATCTCATGCGAAAAGCGGCAGAACAGGGCATAATTATGTATGAACAAGATTGGCTCAATAATATTTTTACTCGAATTCCTTTTCTACAAGAAAATGTGTATGCTGCGGAAAATTGGCTTACCTGGATGGCAGAAGCCGCACATAAAAATAATATTTCAATACAATATTGTATGGCACCTTCTGGAGCTTTTTTATATGCTTTAAAACTACCATCTATAACTAATGCAAGGGTAACAGGCGATTATCATGCCCGTGCCACTAAACAATTCTTCTACCCTCAATTCAGTCAGACGAATATCCTCGTCTGGGGTGTTGGAATTTGGCCTTCTTTGGATTGCTATTTAACGACTAAAACTCCCTTATGGAAAGGACTTTATCGTGAAAAATACCCCGAACAAATGACTCTTTTAAGCAATT
Organism: Candidatus Helarchaeota ASGARD archaeon Hel_GB_A; assembly: GCA_005191415.1. GTDB lineage: Archaea > Asgardarchaeota > Lokiarchaeia > Helarchaeales > HEL-GB-A > HEL-GB-A. Next base: position 6,825 of record SUPS01000128.1, on the reverse strand, counting down.
TAGGTGGTGGCGTAATTTGCCCAGGAGATAAAGCAGAGCGCGTTAATAAAAATCTCTTAATGAAAACATGTACAGAGGAAGGTCTTCTTCTAAAACCAGATCGTCCAATTACCGCAAATGATTTAATGTTCAAGATTCATCAAAAACCTTATATAATGGATACATGGACACAAAAAGGAAATCTCTTTTGGCGTTATATAGTAGTTGTGAATCTCTGGCATTTGCGAGTTAAGGATTCGAAGGTAACCTTAGAGGAACTAGGCTATCGAGAAAAAGGTGTATTGTATGATTTTATGTCTGGCGAAATTAGAGAAATTACCCCTACTACTCCAATAGATATAAAACTTAAACGAATGGGTTGTAAATATTTAATATTCGCTCCATTTTTAAAAGAAGGTATTGCACTTATTGGTTCACCTGATAAGTATGTAACCTGTGCAAACAAATTAATACCGATGGTTCAGATGGACGCGTCAATCCTAAAAATTTCGGTTGAATATTCTCCAAATTCTACTTTAAGAGTATTAATTTATTCAAGAATCGCCCCAAAAGACGTAAAGACAGAAAACGATTCTATATCATTAAGATGGGATTATGAGCACGCGACACGAAAACTTAAAATCGTTTTGACTTTCTCAGAGAATAAATCTACCGATATCTCCGTTATTTTTAACGAATAAATTTCAGTAAATTTTTATAATTTTGATATATCTTTTTTTAATAGGATGAAATCAACTAAATTACTTTGTTTATTTCTAACATTTGTAATTATTTTGCCATTTATCTTAGGTACTACTAACTTAATAACCGCAAATAACAGATTTTATTCATTTTCAGATTCATATATCGAAAATAAACTAGGTTATAACTTACAAACTTTACTACACACGAGACAAAATGATGGATCATTATTAGTTCAGGTTATTATTATTTTTGAAAACAAAACTGCTATGGAGTTCGGGAAAACACAAATTTTAACTTTATCTCCTAAAATTCAACTTATTCGAGAGTGGCAATTCATTCCGTGCGCGGTCTTTAAAACCCCTCTAATATATATTGAGGAGTTAGTTCAATTCCCTGAAATAAAAAGTATCTGGCTAGATCAAAAATTTAGAATTTCATCATTATTTGGAAACCAACCTGATATAGTTCCAATTTCCGAAAATCTATTTCCAAATAATGAATTTAAATTGGATATTAAAGATTCGGTGGATTACAATGAACTCTATAATGGAACGAACGTAATTGTTGCCTTACTAGATACTGGTGTTGATATCTTTCATCCTGATTTAAATGAATCTATTTTAGCATTTGGAGGCGTTTCAATGGTCGAGGGGGACCCCTTTCCATTAGATTTCCACGGTCATGGTACTTTTTGTGCGGGTATTATAACTGGTGACGGGGTTCTTAACAGCACTTATAAAGGGGTAGCATCAGGAGCTGATATCCTCAATATCAAGGTTTTGAGTTATTTAGGAATTGGATTATGGTCATGGATCATTTCAGGCATTGAATATGCTATAACACATGGAGCTGATATTATTTCAATGTGTTTTTCAATGCCGGGATATCCAGGCGACCCAGTTAATCTTGCAATAGATACTGCAGTAAAGCGAGGAATGATTATAGTTACCGCTGTAGGTGATGATGGCCCATCATTTTCAAGTATATCCGCCCCAGGAATGGCACAAAGTGCTATTACCGTAGGCGCCTTTAATGATTTTACTGGAAAACCTGCTTCCTTTAGCGGCAGAGGTCCTTCACTATCTTTCCATACGAAACCTGATCTTCTCGCTTCTGGCGTAAATATAACATCCTGTCGCCCCTCTATCCCCTCAAATTTACCTATTAATCTAACTGACTTCTTCACAGAAACAATAAGTTACGGACTACCCTTAAATGATGACTATACTACTGTAAATAGTACGAGCGCTTCTGCCGCTATTGTAACTGGCGTTGTTGCGTCTTTGCTTCAACATTCCAAATTTTTATCGGCTGAAGAAGTGAAAATCATCCTCCAAACAACTGCGGACCCCCTCAGTAATATTCCTCCAAATATTCAAGGCACAGGACTAATCAACCCCACGAAAGCTCATTTGTATTTGGATCAATTAGGATTAAATGCTTCATTAAGAGAAAATCGCCTGTATACACCATCTTTATTCTCCCCTGGCTACGTAACAAGCCAAAATGCTTCCCGGACTTTAACCGCATTTGTCACTGATTATGGTTCCTGTTTAGCTATAATTGAATCCTCACAAAATGATACTTTTACTCACTTAATTCAAGGTCAATTGGCGATTAAATACAACAATAATCTTAAATGGTTATCTGAAATGTACCTTTTACGAGAGTTACATAATTTAACTTCAGAATTTTCAGTAATACAATCTGTCATAACTGATTATTCAGTAATATGCATCTTTAGTGTAGAAGCATGGCCTTCAATTAATGCATTTCGTATTAATTTAACCTTAATCAATTTAGAACAGACGCCCCTCCATAATTTAACCATTTTCAGCCTTTGGGAGACCGATCTTTTCATGAATCAATCTGCTCAAAATAGCAATGATACTTGTGAATACAATTCTATAGATGACATAATTTACGCGTATGATTCAAAAAATGGGAATACCTCTTATATTGGCTTTACTGGAATTAATCCTTCAATCGCTTATGAAATAAATACGAGTTCAATTATCAGAAATCACATTCAAGAGGATTCTTTACAAAAGAACGATACTTCCTTAAAAAATATGAGTATTGCAATGGAATGGAATTTAACTTCAATCTTAAATAGCTCTAAATTTATTCGATTTTCTCAATATATTGGCATTGGAAATTCTTATTCTGCGATAAATCAATCAATCAATTCAATAAAAAGTATACAATCGTTTGAAAATATGACTAACTTAGCTATTCTCTCCTCTAATCTTTCTCGAATTGGATCACTCAATCAACCTTATACCAGCAACGTTCTTGTTATTAACTTGGGAAATATACCTGTGAATGATACACTCACGGCGTTTTTAGTCAATTCTACGGATGAACCAGTAGCAACATTTTTCTCAAAATATATAGACTTAGGTAAACTTGATCCCTATGAATTTCGATGGGTAAATGCATCATGGAACCCAACAGAAGTAGACATTTATTCTGCATATTGGATAGTTGGAACAAAATCTCTCATTAATGAAATAATTCTCTATTTAGTAGGATTTACTCAGGAAATTTCTACTGATCAAAACTTTTTTGATAATTTTTATGCCCGAAATATTTTCATTAAAGATAATTTAATAAAACTGCATAATATCTTTCCCAATTATATCCCTACGCCCCCTCAACTCATTTATTATCCTGGTGATATTGCAATCTTTAATATATCAATTACAACAAATCATTATCTTACTGATTTACAAATAACAATGCTTGAAGGAAATATTCCTAGTGATTGGATATCAATAAATAATCCATCTACTATTCAAAATTTCGGTAGTATTCAAATTACTTTATCTATTTCTCAGAATCCGCCCATTGGATTATTTTATCAGAAGCTTAACATTTCTACGAATGATTTTCATATAGGCGAAATTTGGATAAATTTTTCAGTGCAATATCCATCAGGACGCATACTATTTTATAAACCTGCTAAAAATATTAGTTTTGAAACAACATATCAGATAGATGATTTATTAACCCTCTGGACTGAACGTTTAGATACCGTCTATGGAAGTTACTTTGATTTTTACAATCTTTGCATCACAAATAATTATGATGTGGATGATTTTGGTGTATTAAAACAATTTTATCCTAATTTTTCGCTTGCTACAGTTATTTCTCTTCCTTTCCAACTTCCATATCAAACAAGTACCCTAAAAGAAAATACAACCTTTATTTCCAATTATGATCTGGTCATAATTTGTGATCCAGAAGTAAATTTATCCAATGAAGAAATCAATACCTTAATTGAATTTGGACAAAATGGTGGAAGCTTATTCTTTTGGATTGAACCCGAAATAGAATGCGTACAATCTTCATTAAATTTAATTTTAAATTCTTTTGGTATTAAAATCAATGATTCAATTGATTTAATAACTACTCAAAATTTTACTGCCCCAAATCAACATGAAATTACATTAAATTTGACAAAAATTAATTTATATTCATTTGTTACTTTTCAAAATTATACAAAAACAACAATTTTTACCTCTTATAATGGTAGCCCAACTTTTATTTTAAATGACGAACAAGGGAAAGTATTATGCATCGGAGATTCAAGCTTATTCAATGCATCATGTATTTCAGAAATGGATAATTTTCGTCTTTTAAATAATTCAATAAACTGGTTGTTAAATGAAAAAATCAACATTTCCGTTTTTATTCATAATAACTCAGAATATCTCTATGCTAACCAACATTTATCGCTTTCAATTCATCTCACCTCAAAGAATGGCACAGATCTATTTGAGAATCTAACATTATTTACCTATCTTATTACTCCATCAAATCGTTGCTTGTACATGATCTTCTTTCGCGTACAATCTGGTTGGTATAATACCCTCTATTTAGGTGAATGGCTTAATGAAACAGGACCGTATTTACTCGTTATTTATGCTAATAGCCCTTCAAAGGTTACAACCTACTATGTTCAAGAATTAATTTTTAATGAGCCTATCCCTCCTATAGACGGTGATACTGACATAAATCAACGCTGGGCAACTCGCCGCCAGATCTTTTTAGGCGTAATTATCGCACTCGTAATTACAAGTGTTATACTCTTAATCTTTCTAGTTCAACGCCGTCAGTGGAGACGCCAAATGACTATTGTGGAACTAAAAGAGAAATTAAAACGTGATATCTCTAATTTATTGAGTGAATATCACTTATATGTTAAGGAAATTGAAGATTTACTTCAAAAACCTAAAATACGCGAGCCTGATAAACTTCGGATGATTCTTGATAAGCAAGAGCGCAAAAAAGAATTATTGAAAAAATTAAGAAAACTAGGTAAAAATGTTTAAGATTTACATCTTTAAATTTCCCTATTTGTCAATCGAGTAGTATTTTTATGTATTCAACTCCATCAAATATATGACATAGATGAAGAGAAATCTTGCTGAAGTTTGAAATGAGGAAAAGGCATTTGTCGGATATGTCAATAATAATTTACCAACTTCTCCACAATTAAACATAAAGGTTCTTTTCGATGATTGAAAATTTTCAACGATTTATTTCGCCACGTGTCAAAAATTCTACTTTCTCTTGCATTCGATGCGGTACATGTTGTAAATTGTCCCAAATTATTCTATCAAATCGTGAAATTCAAGCGATCGCAAATTACTTAAAATTATCTGTTCAAAAATTTAAAGAAAAATACCTTATAAAAAAAGAAATTCATAAAATAAGAAGTATCTTCTCTGATCGATTTGAAATTCAAGGAAAAGTCTTCATTCTTAAGAAAAATAACCAAAATTATTGCCCATTTTACCGCGAAGAAACGAATGGAGCCGTATGTGAAATCTATTATTATCGCCCAATCGTATGTCGTTTATATCCTTTTACATGGAAGACATCACAATATAATCCGAAGTTCGTATCCGTTGCGATCGATTATAGTCAAAATGGATGGGAAGAATGTCCAGGCATTAACCAAAAAAATGGTAAATCTTGGGATGAACTACGAGAAGAAGTAACTGGAGCTGTTCTTCTATCTATAATCCAATCAAATGAATTAATTGCAGATGGATTTTTAGTCCAATTACCAAAATGAGTAATGTAAGATAATAAAACTAAAATATATCAAAATTGATTCTTGTGTTAGAGCAAAATTAAGAGTTAAAAAAGGATGAAACTCAAAATCGTTACACCTTGTCGATTGCATTTTGGCTTAATTGACCTTAATGGACAGATAGGCCGAATTGATGGTGGGTTAGGAGTAGCGTTAAATGAACCAAATGTCATTATAGATGCAGAAAAAAACAAATCTACAACTTATAATTTAGAAATTCATAATTCACCAGGATATTCACACGCAGAAATTGAAGAGCTAACGAGAAATCTCATTAAATTATTAAACATCGATGACAATGTGTTTCTCCAAATTACATCAAATATTCCCGCACATGTAGGACTTGGATCAAAAACACAGCTTTCTTTAGCAATTAGCAAGGCATTATGCTTATTAAATAATATCGAGAAAACTCCTTATGAATTAGCTCGTTTAACCTCTCGTGCAGGTACTTCCAGGATTGGATTAACTGCGTTTGAACGAGGCGGATTTATTGTTGATGGAGGTCATAGCTTCGGAAAAGGACAACAAAAAGAGACATATTTACCTTCATCTGCATCAAAAGCTCCCCCCGCTCCTGTATTATATTGGGAACCTGTTCCAGAAGATTGGTATTTTGTTGTTACCATTCCTCATATTAAGCGAGGTGCCCATGGCTCAGAAGAAATTGATATTTTCCAAACGAATTGCCCGATCGCACTTAATGACGTTAAAACTATATGTCATATTATTCTCATGAAGATTCTCCCTTCGATGAAAGAAAAGAGGATAGAATCCTTTGGACAGGGTATTTATGAATTACAAAGTATTGGCTTTAAAAAAATTGAAGTAGAACTTCAAAATGAAATTGTTTCACAACTAATTAAATTTTGTAAGGAGAATGGCGCAGCAGGATCTGGAATGAGTTCATTTGGCCCTACTGTATTCGCTATAATTAAGGGATTATCAAACGCGCAAAAATTGAGAACAAAAATTCAAAAATTCTTAAAAAATCAATATGAAGCAGATATTTTTATTACAAATGTGAATAATACAGG
>SUPS01000127.1 GCA_005191415.1 Candidatus Helarchaeota ASGARD archaeon Hel_GB_A | reverse complement strand
AAACCCAATTTAGTGGTTCCTTTAAAAACGGAAACCGGCGTTACCACTAATCCCCTTGTTATTCAAGCACTAATTGAATTATGTTATAAAGCAGGGGCAGAGAAAGTCTTTGTTGGCGATTCTCCTTTTTTTCCTTTTCAGGCACGTAAATGTTTTGAAGTAACGGGTATGAAAGATATCGTTCTCAATGCTGGAGGCGAACCTCTCTATCTTGATGAAGTAAAATTTACAGAGCTTAAATCCGAAAGCGCAGTAATTTTGAAAAAAGCTCGATTTCCCAGTATAATTCGTGAAATTGATTGTCTCATATCTGTGCCTCGCCTGAAAACCCATAATCAAACTATCGTTTCACTCGCTTTAAAAAATCAGCACGGGTTAGTTCCCCCTGAAGATAAGATGCTCTATCATAAAGATGATATTCATCAGAAATTAATTGATATCAACCATCTACTCCGACATAAACTCCGCTTTGCCCTTATTGATGGCACCTATGCTTTGGAAGGACAAGGACCAACCTTAGGTAAACCCCTTAAACTTGATCTCTGCCTTGCAAGTAATGATCTGGTTGCCCTTGATTCAATTGCTACTACTCTCATGGGTTTTTCCCCCCATGATATTACCCATCTTCGATTAGCAGCACTCCAAGGTTTAGGTGAAATTCATTTAGAGAATATCAAAGTCATTGGAACTCCGTTAAATTCTGTTTCCCGCCAATTTTTAAAACCAAGTACCGAAATCATTGGAATTGCCTCTAATGTCCACGTATATGCGGGAGGCGCTTGTAGACCAGGATGTTTTGCATGGGCGCGAGTTGGTTTAGATGGACTCTTAAAACGGGGCGAAATTGAAAAATATGGTGACATTTCCATTATTATTGGAAAAAATCCACCCGTTCCTCCTCAATTACAAGGTCATGTCTTTATCGTTGGAGATTGTGCTGCAGAATATAAAGATCGAGGTATGTTTTTCCCTGGATGTCCACCATTTGACATATGGCAATTACGAAAAACATTGAAAGAAAAGAAAATAAGTTAAAGATATTTATTCAACCATTTTATTACCTGACTTAATATCATACCTTCTTGATGAAAGAATGAATGACCTCCTTTATCAAAAATTAGAAAATGGTCTTCTGGTAAGTTTAGAAGTTCCACATTCTTCTGAAAATTATCAAACTCGACTAACGGATCATTTTTTGCATGAATTAAAACCACTTCCGTATTGGAAGGCTGTTCTAAATAAAACCTTGGAGATGCATAATGATTTTCTTCATCTGTAAGTTTAGTTTGGAGCCGTGTGAGTTTTAACCAAACTTTAGCCCAAAATGGCAAACTAAATATCTTCTTTTTTCGCTCAAAACTTTCCTTTACATTATGCATTGCGCTTATGCCAACGACTACTTTCACCCGCTCATCAAGATAAGCATGGTTAAGCGCAATCGATGCCCCCATTGAATGCCCCACCACGGCGATGCGATTCGGATCGATCCCGAATTGGTTTTGTTCCTGAAGATAATCGATGACTTTGATAATATCCTCATAAATAGCTGGGAACTCGCGTCTTCCTCCACTTTTTCCATGCCCTCTCGAAGAATAAGCAACCACCGTATACCCCTGTAATGTTAATGGCTCTTGTAAATATCTTAGCGCTCGTAAATCACTCATCCATCCGTGGCAAACAATGACACACGGCGCATCAGTGGGCGTATATATTGATTTTAAAATTTTCGCATCAAGTTCAATAGTTTCTTTCTCTGTTTCAATAGGGATTTTAAAGCTTTCTTCTCGAACCACCTCACAATGATAGGGCTTTGTCGTATAGGTACTCAAACAATAAACATAAACTGCAAGTCCAACTAAAAGACAACTTAGTCCCAATATCACAAGAAACCAAACTAAGGAAATGATCATCATACATCGCCCATGATTTCTTCTATTTTTTTTCTATAGCATGGTTTGTTATAGATTATTGATTATTCATTCGTTTTTCTGCATAATAAATATATTTTCTTCCTTTTTGGTATATCAGGATCATCAATTATTTCTAAAACCCTAAACCCTGCCTTCACAAAAATTCGTCCTGCCAATTTTAATTGAGCGGAATTTTTCGGATAAAATTGGAAGATCGCATGCCCCCCCGATTTTAATACACGATACGATTCTGCTGCTGTCTTTTTCCCCTTTTCGAGTATACTTTCGGGGTTAAATCCATGAAAAATCCACTGTAATGTGGAAATAGATATGATAAAATCGAAAAAATTTGATTCAAATGGTATTTCAAGGGTGAAATCTGCCTTATAGACATCTAATCCCTTTTTTGCTGCAATTGCGAGCATAGGTTCTGCAATATCAATACCCTTCACATCATAGCCTTTTTCTATTAGGACTTCCATGGATATTCCTGTTCCGCATCCTAAATCAAGAACTAATGCAGGTGGCTGAACTTGTAGAATTTCTAAAGCTCGTAACGTCATCTCGCGTTGAATTTTCCGTATCCGCGTGTTTCGCTCATATTGTTCGGCTCGCTCCTTCGTATAATATATTTCTGGTAATACATGATCTTCTGGTAGGAAGGACATTGTTATATCTTACTCAATATCTTCTATTTAACTAAATCCTTTTGCTTCAGGGATTAAAATAATGAAATTGCTCCCTTGCGTATAATCACCTTTAACTTTATCTTCGACCCAAATTTTTCCCTTATAACTACTTATAATTTTCATCGAAAGAGATAATCCCAGACCTCTGCCGTGGACATTCCCCCCTTCTCTATATCCTCTCTCGAATATTGCCTTTTTGTATTGATCTTTTACTCCTATTCCATTATCCATTAGTTCAAACTTGATATATTCCTTTAATGGTCCACTTTCTTCTATTATCTGCGAAATTCGAATATGAACTTTAACCAACCAATTATTATTATATTTTATTGCATTATGTAAAATATTCTCAAATATATCGCGTAAAAATTCGTTTGCACGAATGTAAATTTTCTCACTAAAGGTTTCAAAAGTAACATCTAATTTCTTATTATAAATTCCCTTCTTTATGACATCTATAGATCTCCTTATAACATCAATAGCTTCAACTGGATAAAGATACGGTGGCCCTTTCTCCAATTTACTTAATTTTCGAACAGACGAAATAATTCTTGCACTTCTTTTGACTTGATCTTTGATATCGTTCAATTTCATAGTTAAAATCTTTTCATTCTCTAAATTTATTAATGCTATTTCTGCCGAAAAAATTATCCCTTGGAGGATATTACTTAAATCATGGGATAACAAATCTTTATAAAATTCGGCTTGTGTATAAGCTTCTCGATATTGAGATTCGGACTTTCTAAGATTTTCTTCTGCTTTAATCCTTGCGGTAATGTTTGTTACCATTATTAAATCTGCTGATCTCCCTCGATATTCAATTATTTTAGAATAATTATCCAACCACACAATTTCTCCATTTTTCTTTATACCCCGAAACGTATATTGAATACTGGAAGATATGCCTTGCTGATGTTTCATCTTTTCTTTTTCAATTATCATATTCCGATCCGCTGGAAACACTGCCTTCAATAATTCAACTCGTTTCCAATTCATCATCTCTTCAATAGAATACCCAAAGAGATTCGCAAATTCATGGTTTAAATATTTAATAATTCCATCTTGTATGATACAAATTCCCATCAAAGCCTGCTCTGAAATTGTCCTAAAATGTTCCTCTGATTCTCGCAATCTCTTTTCTGCTTTTTTCCTTTCTGTAATATCAATTAATGTTATTAAATCTGCTATTTTTCCCTGATAAATTATCGATTTTGAATATTGAGTGATCCATTTTAATTTCCCTGTTTTAGTGTAAATTCGCGATGAATAACGCGTTATAACGTTCGGTTCTCCACTTTGTTTTTTCATCAATTGATTCATAACAAATGGCGCATCATCAGGATGAATTAATTTATTAAAATAGTTCGATGGCCAATCCATTATTTCTTGGATGGAATATCCGCTAATATTTGCAACGGCTTCATTAACATATTTGAATTTACCATCTTGGAGAATAAGGATTCCCATAAGCGATTGTTCCGCAATAATTCGGAATTTTTCTTCAGATTCTCGTAATTTTAATTCTGTTTTCTTCCGTTCCGTTATATTTTGAATTATAGCTTGAATGAATGACTTATTACCGACTTGTACGAGAGAAATTCCTATAAGAATCCAAAATAGAGCCCCATTTTTATGAAAAATTTGAATTTCAAATGGTTTTGGTGTAGAACCTTTTCGCAACATCTCAAACTTCTCTGCTATTAGAGGTAGATAATCCGAATGGACGATTTTTGCGAGTTTTTGAAAACTCCGACCGATTAATTCATCTTTTTGATATCCTATATTTTGTGTTGTAACGGAGTTGCAATCTAGTATAGTACCATCCATTCCAACGATCAAAATTGAGTTGGGTGAATTTTCAAATAAGTTTCGATATTTCTCTTCTGACTCTTTTAATTTTTGTCTTGCCTCTCTTTCTTCATTCTTTCTTAAAGCCTCACTTTCCCGTAGTGCTTTTTCTGCCTCCTTTTGTTTAGTAATATCTTGGATTATAACTTGAAAAAAAGTCTCATCACCCAATTTAATTCTAGTAAGTAGAATAGTAACCCAAATCAAACTTCTATCTTTTTTATATGCCTCAAATTCCAATTGTTCTGGGACTTCACTTACCAATACAATTTTTCCCAGATCTATAAACTTCTTAATTAATTCCTTTGGATAACTATCTAATTGCACAAAGTCCTTGCCTACCAAATCCTCTTTTGTGTAACCAAACATTTTTCCCAAAGCAGAATTCGAATAACTGATAATTCCCTTGGAATTGACTAGAATTACTGAAAATTGAACCGTTTCAAAAACATTCATAAAAATTTCCAATGCTTTATTCCCCATCAGTAATAACTCCCATTTTATAAATCATTAAACTCAAAAAAGTTACAGACGTCTGTTGGATGTAAAAATTCTGAATTATCACCTATATTTATTATTTCTAATAATCAGAAGTATAAATAAATACGGAAAAATTCTATCACAATTTACTTTTAAAGATCTCATGGACCTTTTCCATCGAGGAAAATATTCTAGCTGGATTGCCCCCAAGAAGAGTGAGTTCTGCTTTAAGTAATTCTCTCAACATGGGGGATTCTTCAATAATTAAGATAGTATCTTGGTCTTCAATAAGTCGTAATAATTTCCGAATTTTTTCGATTGTTAAATCCGTTTCATGAGACATTTTAAATAATGGAATATGGCGAGGTTGGAAAACCCAAATAAAATGTAATATTTTTTGCAAATCTGCGATATTTGAAATATTATCAATATTTATTTCCTGAAAATACTTTAGTTTAGGTCTTTTTACTCCAATTTTTTCTACTTCTTTTTTAATTTGATATTTTTTAAAAATCTTAGAAATTACTCGAAGCAAGCTTTCTGAATCAATAGGTTTGGCTAAGAAATAATCTGCAACTGACTCAAATGTATCATAATATCCTGAAAAAAGGACTATGGGAATTTCTTTTAATTGCGGATGGTTTTTACATATTTCACTCAATTCTATTCCATCCATGGCAGGCATTCTTATATCTGAGAGAATTAGATCAAAATTATGCCTGCTTAACTTATCCAACGCCTCGATACCATTAGTGGCTGTATCGACTTTATATCCCTCATAGATCAAAATTTGCTTTAAAGAATTTAACACTTCATGTTCATCATCCACAATAATAATTCTCCTTTCTTTTCCGTCAACTTTTTCTATAATAGACTTAAGCCACTCCGATACCGCATTTAAATCATCTGTACCATCTGGCGTTGGTATATGTGTCCAGATCTTTTTAAATGGTGGAATTTTTTCTTTTCTCTTTTCTTTCATTATATTTCTCCTTTCTAAAAACCTATAAAGTGGAAAATTACCTCTTTTCTATTTATTTCATTTAAACTTATTATGAAAAGTAGGCAATTAATGCAGATATTAACTAACTCCTCAGCTTATTTTTGTTAATTAAAGTCAACGCGTGATAAAAATCTTTGCATTTTACAATGATGAATGTATTTTGATTGCCATGTTCTATGTTAATAGAATTATAAGAATTTATTAAAATTACTCGTAACTTTCCTGTGATCATTATTTATATTTAGCAAATTGCTGACAGAATTTTGATGATATTCTCTTTTTATTAATTTAATTCAATATTTTTTTGATAAATTCTTTTATATATTTATTAATTTGTTCTCCCTTCTCGAGCATTACCATATGCCCCGCGTCTTCGATAATATAAAGCTCGCTTTTCTGAATATGGTCATGCATGTATTTTGAATACTTGACAGGAGTTAATTGATCGCTATCCCCGACCAATATTAAAGTGGGTGCTTGAATCTCTCCTAAACGGTCCATCACATCAAATTCATTACAAATTTTAAAATCACTATAAGCAATTTTTGATGAAATTTGGACCATATTCTTCTTAACTTCCTCAATTATCGCTTTGTTATTTTTGATAGTTTTCCTATGAAATGCGAATTCGCTGGACATCTCAATAAATTGGAAATAATTATTTTGCGTTAAATCGAGAATGATTGGCATGACTTTTAACCGAGCGCCTGTTCCGATTAAAATCAGTCCATCCACTTTTTGAGGATATTGTAGATAATACGAAAGCACAACCGCCCCTCCCATGGAATGCCCCGCTAAAATTACTTTCTCTAACTTTAATGAATCTATCAAGTTATTGATCGCCGATACATATGTTTCCATAATTGGGCTTTCTGGTCCCTCCGAGCCAAAATGGCTTGGCAAATTCACTGCGATGACTTTAATTTGTGATGATAAGCCTTTAATTTGGTTCTTCCAAATTTGATTACAGCTGGCGGCGCCATGAATAAAAATTATCGCTTCATTTTTCGTTTTATCTACACGATTATCATCCAAAGAATATTTTATTTGCTTCATTTTCATCCAAATCCTATTTTTTCTGAGAACTTCGAGCCGTATACATCTTCTCTAATTTATACCAATTATTATCAATATTTTCTGCTGTCTTAAACGTTTGAAATAAAATGGTTCGCAATGCTTTTCCTAGCGATTGTTCGTTTTTCAAATATTTTTGTATTGGAGATCTTTTGAAATTCTTCATAAATTCTTGGGTCCTTCCCTCCGTTACCTCCTTCTTTGTATATAATGCATTTGCAATGAAGTTTCCTATTCTATATCCTGTAGTTATGCAAGAAACAATTCCAGAGCCTCCTATAGCACCGACATGTCCCGCACTATCCCCTAATAAAACAAATTTTTTCCCGAAAATCTGTTTTAAAGGTCCTCCAAAATTAAGAAAATCCTTTGAAATGTAATAAGGCTTTGCATTCTCTATTATTTTGCTTAGTACTTTATTTTCCTGGCTCTTTTTATTCCATAATTCTAAGATATCGAAATCATTTGGCAAATCCTGCGTCCAAACAACGAGACCACATTCTCCTGATGTTGGTCCCTTTGGGAACATCCACATGGCACCAGGCGGATCAGTCATTAGATATAATTCTAATCTACGATAGTTAGGTATTTGTAAATTTTCATAATTCAGCTTTAAAGCGTGAAACACCTCTCTTTCAGATTTTGGTTCTAAAAGGCGCAAAAATTTTGAATGTACTCCATCTGCACCAATAAAGTATTTCGCGAATATTTTAAGTTCTTGATTTTCACTTGAACAAATTCCCCCTACAGGAAGGTGCTTATCATCTATTATATCCATTAACTCCGTATTTAAGAGAATGTTGCATTTGGTTTTTGCTAATTCTCTAAATAATTCCAAAATAAATGCCCTATAATCGATTGTAACCGTTGGCTCAGTATGCACAATATCAATATATTTACGAGTACTAGGCGAATAGAGCCTTCTTTCTCTAAGTTCGTTAGTTATCACATGTTTTGGTAATTCAGTGCCAAAAATTTCAGAAAAAATGGGTGATTCTTTCTTAATTACCTCCCCCTTTATTTTAAATCCGATTTCAGATTCTTTTTCAATTAAAACCGTATTCAATTCTCGTTTAGAAAGGGCAATTCCTGCAGATAACCCTGCAACTCCACCGCCTACAATTAATATGTCACAATCTATCTTCGGATTCATTTAATCCTCACATTTTTATAGTCAAAGGAGAATATCAAGGATAATGTCATATTCTGAGGAACGAAACTGCTATCACTGTGAAACTTATCACTTAAAAAATATATCCTTCTTTGCGTACTGGGTTCAGTGTAAAGAATGCGGGACCTACCTATGTCCGCAACATTCAGGGCTTAGAAATCCTAGAACTACACAATATACTTTTCTCTTATATTTATTAGTGTCTTATCTTTTTTACTTCGGAATATTTGTAATATTTGCTCCTATAAAAGACCCTTCATTTAATGTATTTATCGCTTATTTTGATGCAATCTTTCTCTTATTAATTCCGTTTAGTATACAATTTCTAATACTTCGAATCGTGATTCGGCGTCTCGGGACCCAACAAGGATCTGTCACAACCTGTCCCAATTGTAATGGCACGATAAGTGTGATTTACCATGATATATTTTTGTATTTCTGGCTCTTTCTCATTCATGTCCTTTATATTTCAACTATCTTAAATGAAACGGGAATTTTTTTCTATAATGTAATCTATTATCAAAAACTTTTCACTTTAAGCCTTTCTTACGTAATTCTTTTAATTGTTTTGATAATTTTTATTTATTTTATTTTTAAATCAGTTGGTGGGCAAATTCTCAATGGCTACAAAGCCAATACACGTGTCTGGCTTGGTGAAATATTTGCCATCTTCTTATATATTTCCCTTAACTTCATTATATTACTATTAATTCCATCTGATGATGTATTCTTCTCGTTTGATCTCTTCTATTACTTCACGACCGTTATCTTCTGGTATTTTCCTGCCTTTATTATCGGAAGTCTAATCTATAAAGGCACTCAAAAATATTTACTAAATATTAATAAATCTCAAATTATCCAATTTGGTATTGCTATTTTATTTATTATCGGGTCTTTTTACATATGGGGCGCAATTTCATTGTTACTAGATATTTATACCCCCTTTAATTTCTATAAAATAGATATATTTTTCTATTCCAATATCTTTAATGAAATAATTCCTACTTTCCTCTGTGCTTTCTTACTAGGGATTTCAATTGCGTCTATACTTCGGAAATTCTCTCCTTTTTCTGCACAAGATCAGCAAACTCAACTAAAACAGGTTATAATTTTCATAGGTGCCTTCTTTTTTTTAGAATACCTAGTAATTGAAAATATCTACTATTTTTGTACGGGTAAATTTCTCCTAGATCTTTTCACAGCATCTGTCATCCCCTCTCTTTTGGTAATTCTCTTAATAGGAATTTTAACTCTACTAATTTATGAGATTATTTCTAATTGGGCATCTTCTCAAACGCGATGTGGCAAATTAATTGAAACAAAGTTAGGTAGTCTCCTTTATCCGATTCTACTTGGATTTTTATTAGTTACTTTATCCTTAACTTTTCCCGTCTTAGTCTATATTTCTAGTTCTATCACTATTATTTCGGCAGTTTCATTACTAAGTAGCATTTTCTTATTAAAATTACTTTTTACAGTTGCCTTGCTTTTAGGTTTAATAATTTCTTTTCACAAGTTCTTTAAAAAGAAGATTGAAATTTAACTTCCTTTCACAGCCCGAACGATTCCAATTAGTACATTAATCAATGAATCTATAAAATTCGGAATAATCCAGGCTTGGATCATCAAAATAAAAACGATTATGAATATTATTGTGAAAATTGCAGAAACTACTTCATGAGCTATATATAAATCGAATCCTTGAGTATAAAGCACTATTGTGGTAATAATCCGAAGGATATTTGCTCCAAAAATTCCGAAGCAAATAAATAAAACCCCAATAATCCGCCGTTTCCAAGATGTGGGGGTTGCAATTATTAATCCTGAAATTAAAGCAATTGCTTCTATGCCTGAACAAATTTTAATAAGTTCAAAATTAAATTCGCCTGCTTGGAAGATCCATACCCTTCCAGAGGCAATATCTCCGGTTACTGCACTGTTAAAACCAAACAAATTAATAATCTGGGAAGTTCCCTCTGCCGTATAAAATCTCAACCAAAAATAATCTGAGATGAAGAAAAGAAAAGTAGTTACGAGGATTACGATTGCGAGATATGCAATACAATTTGGCAAGGCTGGGATTTGTTGATCTTGTTTTAAACGCTGTTCTAATTCTTGGTGTTCCAAAGGCGTCCTTCCAATTAATCCGCCCATTCATTCCCGCAATTCATACAACGATGTTTTTTGCCATATATTCGTGTTCCTGCACCCACCACATAGAGAATCCGTGATTTGTCCTCCACTTCCATGTTATAATGACTTCCGCAGTTGGGGCATTCAAATTGAGTTTCACGGGCACGAATCTGCGATGTTCCAGAGGTTGGAACCTTTTGTAGAATGGCTTTTGTTCTCTTAGGTTTAGGAGATGCAGGCTGGCTTGTAGGTGTAGGACTTGTGGCTGCAGTACTAACTTCGGGGATTGGCGCTGCTAAATCTGGTTGTGCTATTCCTAACTCTTTTTCAATCTCAGCCATCTTTGCTTTTATCTCTTTTATCTCTTGCTCTTTCTTCATCAGCTTTTCTCGTAATTTAAACAATTCATTTTTTAATTCTTGTTCTGTAGGCATAACTAGACCTCACGGCTTGAAAGTTGTATGATATGTTGTATTTATTATTGTTTAAATCTTTAACGCTAATTTTGTAAGATTGAGGTAATAATTTTAGAAAAGTATTCCCTGAGTTCTTAGTTAAAA
>SUPS01000004.1:29191-41742 GCA_005191415.1 Candidatus Helarchaeota ASGARD archaeon Hel_GB_A | reverse complement strand
TTTTGGATATTATCTTTGAGAACATTAGTAAAATGAATGACCTGAAATTTACAGTTAGCATTCATAATTCGCTCATTGATCTCTATCTATTTGGGCAAAAAATCGAAGATGTTCCGCTAGATATAGAATTTGAATTAGATTTAACCACATTATTCGGTAGTGAAGAAGAAAGCGGTACTGGAACTGGTTCTGAAGGTGCTCCTACAGATTTTATGAATCAACTCCCAATTGCATTCCCAGAAGGGGGATTACCATATATTGAACTTTCCACATTTCAAGGACCTTTTGAGGTAACGTTCCACTTGTATAATACATCTCGAACTGGCGGAATTGATCCTGTGATCAATACAAATGTGACAATCGGTGAAATATGGTATAACGAAACAACTGGTGTGTACTATCTTAATCGAACCCAATCAGGCTTTGAAGCTACATATGGAATTTCGGGTTGGACAGACCAAGATGCGCAAGGAAATTATAGAACATATGTAAGACCTAACTCCGCTTTACAGTCGAATGCATCTGGTTATGTCACATATTCAAGTGTAATCGAACAAGACACATTTGGATGGGTCGATCCATATATTTACATCCATGTGGAAGAACCCGCAATGTATCCAAGCAATACTTTCTATTGGTGGAATGTAACAGGGCATCCATATCAACGCACTTTAGCAGGAAATAAACCAGCTTACAAGGCAAGGTGGATTGAAGACGGGCGGCAAATCTTAGTCCAAAGTGAAAATACCCTTCCAGCCGATTGTATTCAAATAGATGGTGATAGCTACTGGGAAATCTTTGCCCGGGTCGAAATCGATGGAACCCACATGCCAATTCAGGATGTAGTCTATATTGAAGCGGGAAGCGTCTCAAATATCGTAGTTGCAAATAACTCTGGACCGCCAATGTCATATACTCAAGTTGAGATAAATGCAAGTTACCAGGAGATAGACCAACAGTGGAGAATAGCACAAACAGTTGATCGAACCACATATACTTTTGAAGAGGAGATCACTCCTTCAGGTAGAGCTGTTACATATCCAACCATATCAGAAGTTATTTCAGGATTTCATTTACGGACAAATAATTGGAACGATGATTCACTTTATCAAGTAAGAATATATTATCTGAATTTAACAGGTGACTTCCATACACTCTACTCTTTCGACCTTCCAAGTCAAGAGATTAGTGGAGTATATACTTATGGTGGCTCTAATAATCCGCCGATATGGCTTCTGACTGGCTCTCCTTCAGCCTATTTGACATTTAATTTCTCACCAATGTTTCCAGCAGAACATTACGGACAATATAGATATGCTAAACTGGACGTTGATGCTTCAAATTTTGTGAATAAAACAATCCAATGGGTTTCTATTACTATAAACGTAACAAATTCACCAAATGAAGGTGGTCCTGCCTATTGGGTTACTCAATATCTATATAATGACTTCTCATATTCGGTTCCTGGTTATATAACATACTTCTTCCATCAGGACACAAGTGGCACAAGTTTAAACATTCGAGGATATAATTCAACAGGGGCAGCTCCCTTAGAAGAAATGCAAGCAGAATGGGCTTGGTTTAATTACACGGTTCCGATCGATTCCCTTTCATTTCTCAACGAAATCAAATGGAATGTAAGTGCTTTAGAGGACGGCGATGGCAGAGTAACCAATATTTATATAACGTACTTTAATGAAACAGATCAACAAAACTACGTTTTACAGAATGACGTACTAAATTCGCCTACAGCAGAAGGTTCCCTCACTGATTGGGGGCTTCTTAGTAGTATTCCTGACGATCCTTGGTCGGATCTCTATCTAACAAGGAGAGGCGCATCTCCTATTGAAAATGTCTCATCGGTTACCTTCGCTGTGCGCATTAATGAATCAGATACTTCGTCCTATAGTGGAATTGGATATACAAACGGGCAAAAAATCTACAATACGAGTGTAATGGTTCAATTCATATTCTATCCATTTATAACCAAATGGGGTATCGAAGGATTAGGAGATGATATTGAAATTCCCGAGGGATTTTTCAGCGATTTTGACATTCGAATTAGAATGTATGATCCTCTTCTTGGAATTGCCTCAATTTCTCCAGGAGATTTTCCACAAGTCAATGTTACTTACTATCGGATGGGACCTTTGGTAACCTCATTAAGCATCGATAATGAAAGTTTCTTTGCAGAGAAAGTTATAGTACATCTAGAGGCATGGGATAGTCTGGTACGTTTAGGAGGTATTCGAGGAGATATCTTCTACAAAGACAACCAGACCAGTGGGACAACGCGATTAGTACCTTTATCAAATCAACCCACATTGAATACAACTATAGAAGTAGTTGATCTTGAAGCAAGGGTCTACATCAATGTTTCGATCGGTGCTGATCAAACGCTACGAAATTATTATCTGTATATGGGAATTTCTCCGGCGATGGGGTATGCACAGCGAGGTTACACCAGTAATTACCGATTGAGTGTGATATCGAATAATCCAGAGGCAGTAAAAAGAATAGGGGCCTATGCAAGCAAGAAAGTGCTTAATACTAGTCCTTCAGGATTCCCAAGCCAGATTCAAATTGGTAAGGTAGATTTAGAAGCCTATCCAGTACCATACCTTATTCAATATATTCTAACGTTCGATGTTTCACCAGAATTTGTAATCAATAATGCGGTGGAAACCTTCTACTTTAAAGCTGTCTGGGAGAAAGCTGTTGGAACCTATGAGGTTCGCAGTGACAAACAAGAAACTTCTCAAGAGAGTATCCAGATCATTTACACATGAACCAAAACTTTTTTTTCCCTTTTTTTTGTGAATAATTTGTTAAATAAATAGAGAATAAACTTTTCAATCTATAAGAGAAATTTGGACGTTTTATAAATTTAGTTTTTTAAATAATATACTATCAATTTTGTAATCCTAATTGTTTTAAATTACATTTTATTATCTGTTATCATTTTACAATCAAATTTTAAAAATCAAATTACTCAAAATTCCTCTTCTGAAAATTCATTTCAATTTATCATTTCAAATGATGATCTAGGGAACGTTTTAGAATTTTATTCGCATTATAAATCAAAATTTGCCCCATTAAGAATTGTCACATTTGTTGGACATAATAATTCTAACTATGATGCAGCATTTGCATATTTAGCTGCAATTCCAATCGGAATCTATAATGAAAATCGAATCATAAAAGTATCACCTGTTTTATTTGATGATTTGAGCCTTGCAGAAGATCTTTTCCTTACCGACTGGAAAAATTATTCAGAAATATTTGAATCGTGGAAAGGATTAAAAAATATCGTATATATTGGGGATATTCCTACAGAAACGAAAAATAAAGTTGAGAATTTGCTCAATCCTGAATCAATAGTCAATGATCGGATAGTAAATCCGGTTCAAATAATAGGACAAAATACTTATGAAATAGCTGCACATATTGCAACTTATTTTTGGTATCGCTCAGATACTGTAGTAATTGCTCCTATAAATGAAACATTTCCAACACCACGGATAATTAATTTAAAATATTCAGATAGTCTGAGTGCAAATACAGTAATATCTAGAATTGGAGAATTAAATAGTAGTTATTTGGAAAATTTCTGGTCTTATGAAAATGTATCTTTAGATACAGGTGGAATTTTCGTTGAAATAAACAATACTAACGAATTAGCTATGGATTTACTTGGAAATTTTTCACAAAGTACTGCTTGGGTATATGACACTAATAAAAAAACAAAATCAAATTGGGTCTTCTTTCCTAATGTGTCATATCCCGCAAATATGGACGAATGGGGATTAAAAATTTATAATACTACATTAATAACCTCTCCGATCCATTATGAACTAAATATCTCAGTTTTAACATATCATACCTATCAAATACAAGTTAATAATTCTGAATGTCACCTTGAGATTATCTTAAATTGGACAAACTCAACAGATGATTTAAATGTCTGGCTTTTAGATCCTTCTGGACAACTTATAAGTGCAACTTCAAGAAGCGGAAATATTTATGAAAGTGGTTATACAAATAAATCGACCTCAATTTTATATCCAGAAACAGGAAATTGGACAATCTTAGTAACAAGAACAGCGGGAGTTAGCTCAGTAGCATATAATCTTACAATTAATATTACAGAATATTCGTCCTATCGTCATCAATGTGTAGAATCAGCATCAAATGGGGCAGTAATTGCTTCATCCTTAAATAAACCACTACTTTATGTAACAAATGCGACGATTCCGAATGCAACAAGACAAGCTATCTCTACATTAAACCCAAATAGAGCTATTCTAGTGGATCCATTCAATCTCATTTCAAATGATGTTATAAATAATTTATCAGCCCTTAATATAAAGGAATTCGTGAATTTAACCACGAAACCAATTCTTTATGAGTATATTTATAACATAACCCAAGAATCCGATTTAGTACTTTCATCAATCAATGATGATTATTTTGCACCTGCAAGTTTAATAGCTGCTTTTCATGGAGCACCTATTCTTCTCACATTAAATGAAAGTTTTAATATCCATGCAGCATCTATAAAGAATTTTGCAATTGATAATTGGATAGGATTTCAAAACCCTGGTGATTCATCTTTATTAGAACAAGATATTCCAAGATTTCAGGATATGAAAAATGTTGCTGATCTTTTTTATAATTGGTTGAATGCGATGAATCTAGATAAACAAGGTAATGAAACTGTCCTAATTGTCTCGCCCATCGCGGAATTAAATCCTTATTTTGATAGAGCCATTTATGGCAAGGCACTCGTGGGCCGATTTTCTGCACAAACACCAGGAGAACTAGCCGTATTTATCTGTCGTAATATATTATATCCAGCTCTTAGCTACGTAAATCTTTCATATAAATATGAAATTCAAAGTAAAGAAGTCAGTTGTGGAGGGAATGCAACCATCACACAAACTCAATTATATGCTAATTCCTTCTCGGGGAACTATAGCGCTTGTCAATTCAATGATAGCATATATCATACCTATTATAATGCATCCAATGGACAAATTGTTATGGCATACTACGCGAATCTGAGTGATGCTCTCATCTTTCATGAGAATATATCTCAAATAGAGATCGTGATCGATGGGAAAATCGGATATTCTAATAGTTCAATTCAAGCAGCGGGATGGGGAATTTGGAATTGGACGGCAGGTTCTTATAAATTAATTGATGATAAAGTTCTAAATTCAACAGATGATCAATTTGATGAGATACTAATAGATAATACCAATCTATCAAGTTTTGTGCTTTCGCCTAATTCGCGGATTGAAATTTTTATACTCGTAAATACCACGGGGCCCTCTGTGAATGTAAGCGTTGATCTTATCCGATTCAATGTGACATATTCCTATATCCATAATAATCCATTAATGATCTCATCTAGTGTTAGTTATTGGCATAATTTTACATTTCAAGGAAAAAATTATAATTTTTCATCAATTATTCCACAAAATTTCACGCAATATGGTTATCAAGTTTCAAATTTGACAGGATATCAAGAAATTTATTCCCAATTAGATGATAATTGTAAATTATGGTATTATTCTGGTAACAGTACATTGCCTACTAGTGAATTTGGTAACGAAGGAAATATTTTATTTACGGAAAATAATTATTGGCGAGCGTATGGGGATGACACTGATGATCAAGGATCCACGCCTGAAAATCCAGATGCAGATGGAGATCACATCGTAACTGCAAATAATTCAATTGGAAAATGGCAACTTGGAACAGAATTTAATCAGTCTTTACCCCATTTACATTCAAACTTCATTATCCTCCAGGATGGATACCTAGGTGGTACTCAAATTCCCGAATATTTAATGCTCCATGGAGCGACCATTGTGATTGCAGGATTAAAACAGAGTGTTGTTGGTTACTCAGAATATCTTTCATATGTATTTTTAAATGAATTACTAAAAAATAAGCCCGTGGGAAGCGGACTATATGCAGCTTTTAACCAAACAAGCCATCTTTACTCATTAAATTGGGAGGGAGAGATCATTGGAACAAATTCATTCTCAAATTATACTGAAGAACACCAACAGTTTATAATATATGGTGATCCGGAGCTGATTTTGTTAAATACAACCTTCGATCTTCCACGTCCCACAAGTTATCGCCCGCTTCTTCACGCCGTTGCAGAAACCGTTACGCGTTCGGATCCTGCATATATTTGGGCGAATATTACAGATCTTGATTCAGAATTAGGTACAGAGGTGGGTGCTGTGTTCAATGTGACTGGAACGGATGGAAATCCTGTCTTCGATGATGATCATACCAATGTTGGCACCATATATACGTCTCCGCCGCCTCTATACTGGGGAACTACAAGCTTTTTTGACAGTAGTTCCTATCCCTGGGAAAGTCTAGGGCAGAAAACGCTTGAATGGATAATTTTCGATTCAAACAATGTAATTCCATACACTTCGCCCATTGAATTAGTTACGAATCCGCCCTCACTTTTAGTAACACAAAGTAAAACACAAATTAACGACACAGGAATTTTTCATGATATTAATCACTCCAATAATATACACGACAGTATTGGACGTGTAAATGAATCACTTTTCGTTGCTTTTAACATTTCAGATACAGATCAGGATCCATACAATGATGATTGGGAAGAATTTAATGTTACACTAATTTTAGAAAATTTAAACGACAGCTCTGTTTTTACATTCCCGATGGTGTTTCATACGGATGGAAATCCCAACGATATCTACAGTTACTGGACCTATAACTATAGCTTTAGTGCGTTTGATAGTATCGGAGTATATCAAATCCGAGTTCGTATAGAAGATAACGATAGCGCCGTGGTAGAGAATGAATATACGGGATATGATAAACATTCTGGAAATTTTTATCAGTGGTTTAATTTAATCAATTGGCCACCTCAGCCAAATGGTACAAATTTTGTTATTACCAATGGAACAGGTCCTACGCATCAAGTGTTTCGGTTAAATGAATCCATTACAGTTAATGCATCGGTTTTTGATATAGATGGGAATGATACTCACGTTCAAAGTGTAACTTTATGCTTTTACAAAGAACCTAATCAATGGATTAATATTACAATGGAAGATGTTAATTTAGATAATGTATGGAATGCAACTTACAGATTCACTCAATTTAATGCTAGTGGGATTTGGATCCCTTATATCCGTGTTCTTGATAAGGATAATGTCACAGTTCTTTTCGAACCCAATACAAATATTTCGGTGATGAATCATCCCCCAAATGACCCGAAAGATCTGGCAATAAAGAATTTGACGTTATTTGATATAACTTCAGTATTGAGAAATACAACTATCCAATTATTTGCAAACGCAACAGATTTTGACGTGGCATATCCCACTTCAAACCTTACGCTCTATGCTTGTCTCAGGGATCCGATGGGAATTGTGCGATATCAAGAGATTATGACGTACAATAATGTGACAAATCAATGGATTTATAATTTTACGCCCCAAATTACGGATATGCTTGGTAATTGGACATATTATGTAAGTGTGTGGGATGAAGTAAATGCACATACAAATTCTAGTACCGAACTAAGTTTAATGATTCTCAATAATATTCCTATTATTAAATCTGTAAATTTGTATCCTTCGGGTGGGACGCTTAACTTTGGAGAAACCTTGCGGATTACAGGGACAGTTTCTGACGTAGAGCAATTGGATTATATTCAAATTTTTATTGAGGATGAGGATGGGAATAGTATCAATGTGACTCAGAGTTTAACTGGACAATCTGATACTTTTGTTTTAGAATTTACTGAGGACTTATATACAAATTTAAAAGCAGGCGCTTGGAATATTACAATCAAACTAGTTGATGCAGATGGGAATTATACAGGTGATTTTACTTTCGATTCTCAAAAAGGAGTTATTACCATCAATGTACGTCCTGTTGGAGAGGAACCACACTTCCGTTTTCCAATTGAAATACTAATAATTATTGCAATCGTAGTTACCACGGTGCTTGCGACGTTCTTGGTCTATCGGACAAGGAAAAAGGAAGAAACAATTATTCCTGCTGCCCGTGTAAAACAAATTATTAAGAAGATTTCGAAGGAACGAGAAGAAGAACTTGCGCAAGCGCGAGCAGATATAAAAGCTCGAATCAAATCAGCTGAAATTAAAATAAAGAAACCAATTGAACGTCCAGCAGTTACTATTAAAGAAGAATTATCCGAAAAAGAGAAAGAAGAGATAAATAAAAGGATTCGAAATTTTGTGAAAGAAGCTCAAATGCTTCTTGAAAAAGAATTGTTTGAAGAAGCAGCCCTGGCTTATCATGATGCGGCAAAATTAGCTGCAAAATTAGAAAAATATGAAATGGCAAGAGTTTATTCCGATAAAGGAGAAGAGATTCTTCAGAAAAGAGATGAGTTATTACAAAAGAAGAAGAGAAAGCCAAAGAAGGAAAAGAAAAAAAAGCGAAGGCCTGAGGAATTCATGAGTAAGGTAGAGATAGAATCTATTAAAGCAGAAATTGGCGATATAATGAGAAATGCTAGGAAATCTATCCGGGATGAAGATTACATGACGGCTGCTAAATTATATCGCGAAGTGGCAAAACTATATAGAAAGATTTTGAACGAAGAAAAGGCAGTATATTTCGAGAAAAAAGCGGACGAATTATTATAATCTCCCTTTTTTATTTCTTTATAACATACATAAAATTTTAAACGCAAACCAATTATCGTTAATCAGCTGACTACATTAATGTTGACCAAAATTAGGAGAAATTGAAATTGAGAATTGGAATTGAATTTGTTCCAGATAGTCCTGTCAAAAAGGTTACAGATTTGACAGTATTGGCTGAAAGTAAAGGATTTGACAATGTTTGGATAACAGATCATTATAACAATAGGAATGTATATGCAACATTAGCTTCGATCGCACTAAATACTAAAACCATCATAATGGGTACTGGAGTTACAAATCCTGTATTGATATCGCCTGCTTGGACTGCAGCTGCTATTATGACAATAAACGAGATGTCTAATGGACGTGCCATCCTTGGAATTGGAGCAGGGGATAAAGCCACCTTTGCAAAATTAGGATTAGGGTTTGAAAAACCGCTTACACGAATGAAAGAAGCAATTCAAACAATTAGGGTATTAACGAGCGGTAAAAAAGCCGATTTTGAAGGTACAACAATGAGTTTTAAAGGTGCAAAATTAGGATTTAGACTCCGTTGGCATACTTGTGGGGCTAAATTGAAGGGAAAACAAGTAAAAGCAGCAAAAACGGATAATCCCATGACTTGTGAAAAGTGTGGAAGCCCAATCACAAAAGATACTATTAAAGAACATTTACCAATTTATGTAGGGGCACAAGGACCCAAAATGCTAGAGTTAGCGGGGTCTGTAGGAGATGGAGTTCTCATAAATGCATCGCATCCTAAAGATTTTGAGTATGCCATTAAAAATATTAAAGCAGGTGTTGAAAAAGCCGGACGAAAAATGGAAGATGTAGAAGTTACAGCATATGCGAGTTTTTCAGCCGATCCAGATGCGGAAAAGGCGAAAGGAGCTGCTGCAATCGTAGTTGCCTTCATCGCGGTCGGTAGTCCTCCGCCTATTCTCGAACGCCACGGTATAAAACAAGAAGATGTTAATAAAATAAATGATGCATTGAGTAAAGGTGATTTTGGAGCAGTCGCTAAGGCGGTTACACCAGAAATGATGGAAGCGTTTACCATTGCAGGAGATGCAGATGCTTGTATCGACCGAATCGAGGGCTTGAAAAAAATTGGAGTGAATCAGGTCGTTGTTGGGTCGCCTGTAGGTCCTGAGAAAAAGAGCGCTATTGCTTATATCGCAGAAAATATCATTCCTAAAGTCAAATGAAAATTAACAATAAATTTATTTTTTTCTTTTTTTATTTACAATACCAATCTAAGGATTTTGGAATGACTTCTTGAACTTTTCCAAAAGTGGGAATAATCCACATATAGAGGCAATATTTAATTTTCTTATAGGTAGGTTTTGTAAAATTCATATGCCCTAACGAGCCATCAAAGAAGATTCCATCCCCATCTGTCAAATCTCTGCAAACGGATTGTCCTTTAGCATTGATTAGGAATTGAGTTACCGCAACAGACTTTGTCTCATCATCAATGCAGTAAATATAAATTTCCGGATAATTTGGGTGAATGTGCGAAACGATATGGACTTCTTCATTCTTTTTTTCTAAATTAACACTCGTTACAACACCTTGTATTAAAGATTTTCGAGGGATATTTGTGAAACCAGACATGAAGTATCCATTTTTAAAAGCCGTCCATACTTCCCGATAGGTAGCCATTTTCCTAGTATCGCTTAATTCTCCGCGGGGGACAAATTTTTCCAAGGAGAATCGTTGGATATCAAATTTAGCATCAAGTGCTTCACTAGGTTCCCCTTGAACAGGGCTCGTTACAATGCAAATTTTATTTTCAAGTCTACTTGAAGTTGAAGGTTTAATGGTAATTGTTTCATTCTCAGGTAGAAAAACGAAATCAAATTGGTTAAGAGTAAATTTTTCTTCATTTCGTATTAATATGGAAGAACCTTTTAAAATACAAAAATTGCAGACTTCATTTCCTCTTGTTGAAATGGTAAATGGCTCAGAAAAATAATAATATTTTGCTATTACTCCTAGAATTTCTTTAACATACTCTTTATCTTTTGGATCATCAAAAAAATAAGTGAGCATCTCATGGCGTGTTGGTATTCTCATTAAATCCGCTCAAGTAAGTTATTTGAAATCAGAACTTGTCGGAGAGCAGAATGCATTCCAACTTTGAGGATTTGAGTGATATGATTTGCAATTAGGGGAACGAATCTTGGAATTTTTGATAAATTACTGCCCCAAAGGGTTTCATTTTGACAAATAGACTCGACTAACTTATGAATGTCATCTTTTTTCGATGGGTTAATTGAGTTCCAAGCATTATAGAAAAATTCAAGAGAGTTTGAGTCATCGTGGTATTGATATTTTTCTGAATCGCGATACCCAAACCAATTTAATGCCTCTTTTTCCCGAATATGCATGAAAACCAGGAATGCAGCAAAGGCGAATGAAAGAAGTGGAGGTGGTTCATTAAATTTTTTGTAGTAACTTAAAATAGATGGAACTACTCGTAATCGCATTTTAGAAGTAGAGTAAAGGGAAATACTTAATAAACGATGTTGAATGAAAGGATTACGAAATCGCTCGAGAATTGTATCCTTATATTGTATTAATTCATTTTTAGGTAAATTAATAAAAGGAATGACTTCATTTTCAAGGATATTTTGAATATATATGTTAATTAAAGGATCTTCGATAGACTCTTTCACAAAATTTTTCCCAGCTAAATAAGCTATGGGAACCATCGATGTATGAGCCCCATTTAAAATCCGCACTTTTCTTAAAAAGTAAGTCGCTATATTATCAACGAATTGAACATTTAGACCTGCTTTATCAAATGGAATAATGGATTGAAGCTTTTCATCCGCTTCTATTATCCAAGAATGATACAGCTCTGCAACATTGAATAGTTTATCCTCATACCCCAGCTGTTGTTGGTATTTTTCAAGTTCTTTTTTATTTGGATATCCTGTTACAATTCTATCCACAATAGATTTATAGAAGGCATTTGCTCTATTGAGCCATTTCATAAAATTTTCTTCCAAATTCCACTTTTTTACTAATTTTAATACTAATTCTTTTAAAACATCTCCGTTATTTTCTACTAATTCTAAGGGTAAAATTACAAGCCCTCTATTGAGATCACCGTCGAAATGTTTGTAGCGGTGGTAAAGCAAAGCTGTCAATTTCCCTGGAAAAGAATCGGGGGGATTTTTCTCAATAGAATCATCCGGATCGTATATTAACCCAGCTTCTGTGGTATTAGAGGCAATTATTTCTAAAGAGGGAATTTCTGCAAGTTCAAGAGTTTCTTTCCACTGCGTTTTCGCAGCAATTGCTTTATGAATTGAAGAAATAATTATAAATTCTTGCTTTTCAACCCCGTCTTGAAGACCACAAGCGCAGAGAGTAAACAACCCATCTTGTTCATTTATTATCGAAGCTTTATCAGCTTTTCTGGGTTGAATAACTACTGTGCGTCCATTAAATAGTTGCTTATGATTGGCAATTTCAATAAAATAATTTAAAAATGCTCGGATGAACCGCCCCTCACCGAATTGTAAAACTTTTATTGGTAACTCAAAAAAATGAGTTTTCGGAAGCATAACTGGGATGGATGGCTTGTAATCTAGCAGAAATTGCCTATTTAATCGTTTCATAGAATACCCCTCACCTAAAAAAGTTCTTCAATATTTCTAAGCCCACATGACCTACCACATGTGACTCTAATAAAATTTTTAGGTAGGATAGTAGGTAAAGTGCGAAAAATTTGAACTAAGACTTTAAACCATGGAAACAAGAGATCTTTAGACATCATCTCTAAATATCCCAACATCCTAATTAAAAATTATTCTCAGAATTCATACAATTTGTTAAAAGAAAGTATAAAAAAAT
>SUPS01000004.1:0-29181 GCA_005191415.1 Candidatus Helarchaeota ASGARD archaeon Hel_GB_A | reverse complement strand
ATCGTTAAAAAGTTCAATCCAAATAGATAATTGAGCATAAAAAATGCAGGTTTTTCATCAGAACAATATAAAAATTTGTGAATGATTTACATTTAGGTGGAATTTCCGGAGCTTCTCCCCATGGTTAAAAAACAAGTATTAATAATAGGAGCTGGTGTTGCAGGAATTCAAGCTGCTTTAGATTTAGCGAATATGGGAGAGCAAGTTATCCTTATTGAATCAAACCCGAGTATTGGAGGGCGGATGGCACAACTGGACAAAACATTTCCAACAAATGATTGTTCTATCTGTATTCTCGCACCTAAAATGGTGGAATGTGCTCGGCATCCAAATATTACGTTATATGCATTTGCCGAATTAGAAGACATGAAATCTTGTGGAGATTATTTTGAAGTAAAAATTAAACGAAAACAGCGATATGTAGACGAAAAGAAATGTACTGGCTGTGGAATTTGCGCACAAAATTGCCCAGTAGAGGTGCCCAATGAATTTGATATGAACTTACGAATGAGAGCTGCAATTTACATTCCTTTTCCTCAAGCAGTTCCTAATGTAGCGACTATTGATAAGGAAGTTTGTATAGAATGTCGAATTTGTGAGAGAATGTGTCAGGCAAAAGCCATCAATTTAGATGCCCCTCCAGAGGGAGAAATTCTTGATTTCAAAGTATATTCAATAATTGTAGCGACTGGATTTCAATTATTCGATCCATCGGAAATTACACAATTTGGATATAAACGGTATGCGAATGTAATGACATCTTTAGAATTTGAGCGGCTAATGTGTGCATCTGGACCTACGGGGGGGCAAATAATCCGCCTAGCAGATGGAAAAAAGCCGCATTCGATCCTATTTATCCAATGTGTTGGGTCACGTTCAGAGAAGTATAAACCGTATTGTTCGCGTATTTGTTGCATGTACGCAACGAAAGAAGCTATTATCACTAAAGAACACGACCCTTATATCGATATTACCATTCTTTATAATGATTTACGAGCATATGGTAAAGGGTTTAACGAATATATAGACAGGGCACGTGATGAATATAAAATAAAATATGTTAAAGCATTACCACAAAAAATTGATGAAGATCCATTAACAAAGAATTTACATGTATTCTATGAAAACGTGGATACTGGAAATTACGAAGAAAAAATTGTGGATCTCGTGATACTTTGCCCAGCGATAGTTCCAAACGATGATACTAAAAAAATAGCAGATAAATTAGGACTGAATTTAGATAATAATGGGTTTTTCAAATCTCGAGATGAACTCAATCGAACGGAAACGAGGATTCCAGGAATCTATCTTATTGGAGCATGTAGTGGTCCGAAGGATATTCCAGAATCCGTGACAGAAGCAAGTAGTGGAGCATTAAAAGCTATTCTTCAAAAAAGAGAGATTATTAATCAAAAAAAACTTCAATCGAAGACATCTCAGGATCAGACCTCTCAGCTGATTTCAGAACCGAGAATCGGAGTCTTCATATGTCATTGTGGTACGAATATTGGGGGCTTTATTAATATCCCAGAAGTCGTAGAATATGTGCGCACCCTTCCTAATGTGATTTTTGTGCGCGATACGCTTTATACCTGCTCTGAAGATTCTCAAGTGCTTATTAAAGAAGCAATCAAAGAACATAATCTGAATAGAATTGTGGTTGCGTCCTGTACACCCCGAACTCATGAACCTTTGTTTAGGAACACGTGTTCCGAAGCAGGATTAAACCAATATCTGGTAGAAATGGCAAATATTCGAGAACAAGTATCATGGGTTCATATGAATGAACCATATTTAGCAACAGAAAAAGCAAAAGACCTCATTAGGATGGCAATTTATCGGGCAAAGTACTTGGAGCCGCAGGAAAATATTCAAACAGAAGTAGTTCCTTCAGCATTAGTGATAGGTGGCGGTATTGGAGGAATGCTTGCTGCATTAGATATAGCTAAAAAAGATTTTCAAGTTTATTTGGTGGAAAAAAAAGAGACTTTAGGAGGGATGCTTAGAAATTTATACATTCTTGCACAAAATGGTGAGCTAGCTAACACGATAATTCAACCTCTAATTAATGAAGTAAATGCCCATCCCAAAATTGAAGTTCTTACTTCTACCACCATTTTTGATATTACGGGTTCTATAGGGAATTTTGAAATCCTAATAAATAATGAATCAAATCAGAGAACATTAAAAGTGGGTGTTATAATCGTAGCGATCGGAGCCGAAGAATTCAAGCCTACGGGATTATTTGGATATGGCCAGATTCCTCAAGTTAAAACGTTACTTGAATATGAAGAGATTCTGCAAAAGAAAAAATTGAAAGAACTTAGCTCTATTGTAATGCTTCTCTGTGCAGGTGCTCGCGAACCAGGAGGTATTGAATATTGCTCTGCAATTTGTTGTTTAAATGCACTAAATAACGCCATTTTAACCAAGAAAGAATTTCCAGAGATAGAGATTTTTGTGCTCTATCGTGACATTAATGTTACGGGTGATGAGGAAAAGGTATATCGAAAAGCAAGAGAAATGGGAATTCAATTCATAAGGTATGATAGAGAAAAGAAACCGGAAGTTCAGCAAGAAGAGGGAAAAATAAAAGTCGTTGTTTATAATACCTTAACGAAACAAGATATATGTATAAAAACTGACTGGTTGATATTGGCAACACCGATTATTCCTCCAAAAGAAATTGATTCAATTTCGAAATTACTGAAGGTTCCACTTTCCGAAAGTGGATTCTTTCTAGAAGCACATATAAAGCATCGTCCTTTAGACTTTGCAACAGAAGGGATTTTTGTATGTGGAACATGCCATAGTCCAAAATTGGTTCCAGAAACAATTGCTCAAGCGCATGGAGCTGCCGCCCATGCTCTAATTCCCCTTTTTAACAGTATTGTTGAGAGTGATGCATTAATTGCTGTGGTGGATAGAGAGAGATGTGTAGGGTGTGAAATTTGCGAATTGAATTGTCCGTATGGCGCGGCAAAAGTAATAGAAATAGAGAAAAATGAGTTTAAATCACAAATTAACCCTAGTTTATGCAAAGGATGTGGAGTTTGTGCAGCGGGTTGTCCTGTGAATGCAATTACTATTAAAAATTTTGGAGATATTCATATTAACTCAATGATAGAGGCAAGCTTAGAGAATTATGATCCGAATGAGCCAAGAGTTATTGTATTTTTATGTAATTGGTGTAGCTATGCAGGTGCAGATAATGCAGGAGTAAGTAGATTTCAATATCCTCCAAATATAAGACCTATTCGGGTAATGTGTAGTGGGCGTGTATCAATTCAGCATATACTTACAGCCTTTCTGCATGGAGCAGATGGAGTATTAGTGACAGGGTGTCATTTAGGAGATTGCCATTATATTTCTGGGAATTACAAAACAGAACGAAGAGTGGCCCTTGCGAAAGATCTCCTAAAAATTGCGGGAATAGACCCTGAGCGCTTACGATTAGAATGGATTTCAGCTAGTGAAGGTAATAAATTTGCAAAGATAATGGTAGATTTTACTCAAATGATTAAAACCCTCAATATACGAGAAAAGGTGTGATAGGAAAAATTGGTTGGATTGAATAATCAATCGAATGATATTTGTATCATTGGTGCAGGCATTGGTGGAATGGATTGTGCTCTTGATTTAGCGGAAGCTGGATATAAAGTATTTTTGCTCGATATAAATCAAACAATCGGGGGGAGATATGCTCAAATTTATAAAATCTTTCCATATGATGAATGCAGTGCATGTGTTTTAACTCCAAAAATGTGTGCAATCGGAAATCATCCGAATATTAATTTGCTAACTTTAGTCGAAATAAAAGAAATTTCCGGAACACAAGGAAATTTTAATGTTAGATTAGTTAAGCAACCTCGCTATGTAGATGAAATGAAATGCACAGGTTGCCAGAAATGTATTCAAACATGTCCTGTTGAAATACCCTCATCTTATGATATAATATTAGGAGTACGATCTGCGATTTATTTAGACTTTCCCCAACAAATTCCATTAGTTACACGTATTGATAAAGATTATTGTTTAGAATGCGGAATGTGTGAAAAGCAATGTCCTACAGGTGCTATTAATTTTAAAATGAAGCCTGAAGAAATAGAACTCCGTGTAGGATCTATAATAATCGCAACGGGATTTGATCAATTCGATCCATCCGTAAAAGAAGAGTATGGATATGGAATATATGAAAATGTCATTACATCTCTTGAATTTGAACGTCTTACCCATCCAACGGGTCCTACGGAAGGTGAGGTAATTCGTCCAAGTGATGGAAAACGCCCACAAAAAGTAATTTTTATTAATTGTGTTGGAGCTCGGGACGAACGGATTGATCATTTGTATTGCAACAAGGTATGTTGTATGTTTTCAATGAAAAATGCCCGTTTTCTTCGGCTTCATGAACCAAATGCTGAAATATTTATCTGTTATATCGATATCAGAGCCGCAGGAAAAAGATTTGAGACTTATTATCGAACAACGATGGAACAATATGGGGTTAGGTTTATTCGTGGAAGGGTTTCTGAAATACTGGAAGATCATCGAACGAAAAATTTAACTGTCAGATTAGAAAATACGGAGAAAGATGAACCTGAAATTATTGAAAATGTTGAATTAGTCGTTTTAAACTGTGCATTTATTCCTTCTTCAGCTTCAAAGGAAATAGTAGATATGTTAAAATTGCCATTGGGGGAAGATCATTTTATTAAAGAGGCACATCCGAATTTGGCAACTATTGAAACGGGTATCCCGGGAATATTTTTAGTTGGTGTTTCACATGGACCACGAGATGGAGCTGATACTATTATTGAGGCAAAAGCAGCGGCATCCGCCGCGACAGCGGACTTAGCACCACCAACTTCTTTTAAACAAAAACCCATGATTAAAAAAATTGATGAAAGAGAAGAACCACGGGTTGGTGTGTTTGTATGCCATTGTGGTGGAATAATATCGAGCGTCATAGATGTTAAGAAAATAGCTGAGGAAATAGCGAACCATCCCAATGTTGTATTTGCAACCGATTATTTATTCATGTGTTCAAGCCCAGGACAAGATTTAATTAGAGAAAAAATACGAGAACATAATCTTAATCGTATTGTTGTCGCATCTTGTACTCCTATGGTCCACGAAAAAACATTTCGAGAGTGCGTTGAATCTGAAGGATTATCTCGATACTATTTTACCGGTCCAATTAACATAAGAGAGCAATGCGCCATGGTTCATCAGCATAATCCAACAAAAGCCACGATTAAAGCTTTAGATTTAGTATATGGAGGAGTAGAGCGTGTATGCGGATTAAAAATAGTTCCTATAATGGATATAGATGTTATACCAGCAGTTCTGATTATTGGTGGTGGAATTTCAGGGATTATGGCAGCGATTGACCTTGTGAAGAAAAATCTAAAGGTGATATTAATTGAAAGAGAACCTATTTTAGGGGGGCGGCTTCGACATTTGTATAAAGTGTTTCCTGCTGGAGAATTTGCTGATGAGATTTTAAGGACAAAATTAGAAGAATTGAGAAGTTATAGTAATGTTGAAATTTATACACAGACAGAAATAAATAAATTAGAGGGTTATATCGGGAATTTTACTGCAACTTTAAGTATAAATGGAAAAGGAAAGCAAGTTAAAATAGGAACAATTATAATTGCAGTAGGAACACAAGTTTACAACCCAGAAATTGGAGAATATGGATATGGAAAGATAAAAAATGTCCTTACTAGTCTCGAATTCGAGGAAAAATTAAAAGATGGAGAAATTAAGGAAATAGGAAGAGTTGCATTCATTCAATGTGTGGGTTCTAGAGCTTATCCTGGGGAAAATGGTAATGTACATTGTTCTCGTGTTTGTTGTAATGTTTCGATTATGTTGTCTGAAGTAATAAAAGAGAAAAATCCTTCTACAGAAATATATATTTTATTTAAAGAGCATTTTCGTGCATATGGACGGTATATGGAAGAAAATTTTGTACGTATTCAGCGAAAGGGAGTAAAAATGATTCGGTGGAAAAGAGATAAGCCTCCAGCAGTTGAATTTGACCCTCAGTCAAATCAAGTTTTGGTTAAAGTTTTTGATACATTCTCGCAAATTGATTTGACATTACCCGTGGATTACGTAGTTTTGTCAGTTGGACAAGAGGGAGCAGAAGGTTTAGGGGAACTGTGTGAAATATTGGGAATTAATCGTTCAGAAGATGGATTTGTTGAGGAGTTACATTTGAAGTTCAGACCTGTGGAAACAAGGGTTCCTGGGATTTATACTTGTGCATCATATCCTAAAGATATCGCTGATTCAATTGCATCTGCACGAGGGTGTGCTAGTATGGTTGCAATTCAACAAAAAGGAATTGAATTAGAATTAATTACTGCGGAGGTTGATGAAGAACTCTGTATTGGATGTGGATTATGTGAATCATTATGCCCATATGGGGCTATTTCTATGGTCGAATTAAATCCTCATAAATTAATTTCCCAAACAACGGATGTACAATGCAAAGCATGTGGGATTTGTGTAGCATCATGCCCGATAGGGGCACGTGATTTACGTTGGTGGACAAACCAACAAATCTTAGCTCAAATTGATGGTATTTTTAAACAAAAATTATAGAAGGAAGAAAATTGTCTGAAAGTAATATTAAAATTTTAATGTTCGCATGTATGCAATGCGGCTATGCTGCAGCAGATTTGGCTGGTGTCCTGAAAGTGCAATATAATCCAAGTGTACGAATTATTCGACTACCCTGTACTGGCAGAGTTGATATTGTTCATATTTTACGCGGATTAGTTGATGGTGCAGATGCCGTGATTTGTGTTGGATGACATAAAGGTGATTGCGTGAATAAGACGGGCAATTTTGCATGTGAGAGGCGAGTAAAATTCGTTCAGGAGTTATTGAAAAAGATAGGGATAGATGAGAGACGTGTTCAAATGCATTATGTTTCAGCGGCGGAGGCTATAAAACTGGCAGAAATTATCAATGAGGTATGCGAACAGATAATTGAATTAAATAAAATAGAAAACAGATGAAAAGGTCTTGGGATGATCTATAAGAAAAAAATTTGGTCTTATAGAAACCTCTCGTAACGCAACGAGGGACCCTTTAGTAAAAGGATTAAAAGATGAATAACGTGAAGACCGAAAACAAAGAAAAATTAAAAGAAATTCTTGACGATTTGGAAGGATTTCGTTCAAGAAAGAGTGAAGAGTGGAATTTAATTATAACGAAAAATAAAGCAAAATTTGAGAGAATAAAAAGTGAGATTAGGAAAAAACAAGATGAATTGACTACTTTAGTTAAAAAGAGACAAGCTCTTACAATTTCAAATGAAGACTTTAATGAAAAATCTCAAGAAATTCAACGCGAATTATATGAATTAGAAAAGGAAATCTTAAATTTACGCCTTTGCAGTCGAAAACTATAGGAAGTTCTACTTAAATGATTAGAAATAAATCAGTTGTAGTAATTGGTGCTGGAGTTTCAGGGTTACAAGCAGCTATTGAATTAGCTGATTGTAATGTTGATGTAACCCTTATTGAAAGAAAGAGTTTTGCAGGAGGTAATATGCAAAAACTGTATAAAGTATTTCCAACTGATGATTGCGCATTCTGTACTGTTTCAACACTTTCAAAGCCTGGTATCCGGAAGTGTTTCTACCGAGCAGGTATAAGAGAACACCCAAAAATTAAGCTTCTTAGCAATTGTGAAGTAAAAGAAATCACTGGCACCATAGGTAATTTTGAAGTTTTAGTGATGCAATATCCCCGGTATGTAAATGAAACTTGCACGAGATGTGGAAAATGTGAGGAAGTCTGTCCTGTAGAAATTGAACCTGCTAAATGGACAGAATTACCACGAAAAGCGATATATTTACCCAGTCAACAGTGTATTCCCCAAACTTACATCATTGATAGGGAAAAATGTTTGCCAGATTGCAAAAAATGTGTTGAAATTTGTCCATTTGACGGCGTAATTGATTTAAATCAGCAAGAAAGAGAAGTACAAATAAGTGCAGATGCAATAATACTCGCTACAGGTTATAAAGAATTCGATCCGTCTCCCTTAAGGCATTTGAAGTACGGGATTTACGAAAATGTGATTACCCAAATGGAATTAGCTCAAATGTTAGATCCTACTGGTCCTACACAAGGAGAATTATTGCGTCCTTCAGATAGGAAACCAATTCAGACCATTCTTATGGTTCAGTGTGTAGGATCACGCGATCAAACATTTCAAAAGTATTGTTCAAGTATTTGCTGTACCTATGCCTGTAAACATGCACGGATTATTAAGGAGAGTCGGAATCCACATATTCAAATTTATATAGCGTATATGGACCTCCGAACTTTCGGCGTTCTTGAAAAATATTATCGCGAGTGTCGTGAATTAGGAATCGATTTTCTTCGAGGACGAATCGCGGAGATCTTTCAAGAAGCTGATGGGAGTTTAAAAGTCATTGCAGTAGATACTTTGCTTCAGCGTTCATTTGAAATCATAGTTGATTTGGTAGTATTAACTCCAGCTCTAATTCCAGATAATAATGGGATTGAGTTGTATAAGGAAATAGGGGTTGAAATTGATGAGTATGGATTCATAAAACCGCAAATTCCAGAAATAACTAAAACATCCATTGACGGAATATATACATGTGGAACTGTTATAGCCCCCATGGACTTTCCATCATCAATTACACTTGCTAAAGCAGCGGTTCTTAATGTATTAAAGCAATTATCTGGAGGAGAGACGTCTTAGTGAGCACTGAAGAGTTGAAGATAGCGTTAATTTTATGTACTTGCGGAAAAAGTCTAGAAACCTATTTAGATTTTACTGAAATCCAAAGGCATTTTGAATTAAATAAATCAATTATAAAATTATTTATTTATGAAGACCTCTGTTTTGAGAAGCGTTTAAATGAACTATTTAAAGCAATGGAAGAAATGAATTTTGATCGATATATTATAGCAGCATGTACACCACAAATATTAGAAATGATTATTAAAAATAAATTAAAAGAGAAGAAATTGGATGTTATCTTTGAATTCGTGAATATTCGAGAACATTGTGCTTGGATCCATAAAGATAAGACGAAAGCTACTAATAAAGCGATTCTTTTAATCGAGGCTGCTATCGCTAAAATAAAGGGAGCAAATTTAATCAGAAAGAAGCAGGATTCTATCCATAGGCATGTTACCATTATAGGGGGTGGCATTTCGGGATTACAAGTAGCACTTGATTTATGTGAATTTGGGTTTGAAGTTCTACTTATAGAAAAGAATTCTTGGTTAGGAGGGCATGTTGTCCAGTTAGAAACCATAACACCATTTAATATGACTGGTAAAGAATTACTTACTACGATTCTGAGAAAATTGAAGGGAAAGACCATCGAATTTAAGCTGGGAACTCAAATTAAATGGATTGATGGGGCTTTTGGTAATTTTACAATCCATATTCAACGTTCTCCACCCTATATTAATGAAAATTGTGATCTATGTAAAAAATGCATCGAAATATGTCCTATCATTTTACCTAATCCATTGGATGAAGGATTATCTACAATAAAAGCAATAGATATGCCCTTAAACCCACCCTTTTGTGAATCAATATGGCTGAATAGAAGCAAATGTTTGCC
The DNA here is from genome assembly GCA_005191415.1 of Candidatus Helarchaeota ASGARD archaeon Hel_GB_A. Lineage (GTDB taxonomy): Archaea > Asgardarchaeota > Lokiarchaeia > Helarchaeales > HEL-GB-A > HEL-GB-A. Next base: position 19,547 of record SUPS01000004.1, on the reverse strand, counting down.
AAATTGTTCACTATGCGAGAAAATCTGTCCTAAGAAGGCAATAAATCTTACTCAAGAGGTAATAGAGGAAACGATAAAAACTTCATTCATTGTCTTTTCAACGGGATATGAATTGTATCACCCTAAAAATAGGAGTGTATTCTATTCAAAAGGGAAAGCAAATATTCTCAATCAACTGCAGCTTGCGCGGATGTTGGACCCAGAGGGGCCCACTCAAGGAAAAGTCATTCAACCTAGCACTGGTAAAGTGGCAAAGAGAATTTTAATGATCCAATGTGTGGGATCGAGAGATATTTCATATGCGAATTATTGTAGTAAATATTGCTGTTCTACGGCAATTCGCCATGCAATAGAAATTAAGAAAAGAATTCCTGACTGTGAAATTAGCATTTGTTACATTGATATTAGAACTCCTTTTATGGATGAGGAATTATATCGGGAAGCACGCGAGGTTGGTATAGATTTTATCAGAGGAAAAGTTGGGAATATATATTATGAATCAAATTTCTTAGTTACAGAGGTGGTGGATACTTTATTGGTAAAACAAATTAATTACAAGAGTGATATTCTTGTACTTTCTACCGCCTTACTTCCAAGTAAAATTCCCTCCCAAATATTTGAAATTGCAAATTTAAAAATTAAAGATTATGGATTTATTCAGGAATATTATCCTAAATTAAAATTAACGGAAACAAATCGAGTTGGAATTTATAGTTGTGGCGCGGCCATGGGGCCTAAATTAATTTCTGAGTGTATATCAGAAGCACACTCTGTCGCGGTTTCAATAATTAAAGAATACCCCCACGAAGTGTTAGTAAGAGAGAATTCCATTTCTGTAGTTAATCAAGAGTTATGTAATGGCTGTGAACTTTGTATTCGGCTTTGTCCCTTTGGAATTCCGAAATTGATAGATGTAAATGAGAAAAGAGTCGCATATATAGATGAAAAACAGTGTAAAGGATGTGGAACTTGCATTAGTTTATGTCCAACTAATGCAATTCAACTGGAATCTCTCCAAAGGGATCAACTATTTGCTCAAATCAAAGCGATTTTGGCAGATGCACCGAAACATGATGAGCCCATAATTCTTGGCTTTATATGTGAAGAATGTGCATACGCAACTCTTGATTTTGCGGGAATGTTAAGAAAATCATATGCTGAAAATACCCGGTTTATTCGTCTCCCATGTGTTGGGAGGTTGTCAGCATTAGATATCCTTACAGCCTTTGAATATGGGGCAGATATGGTTTTAATTTTTGGATGTGAAGAGGGGAAATGTCACTATTTGGAGGGAAATTTAAGAACAAAATTGCTGGTGGAAATTATGAAAGAATTATTGAATGCAATAGGGTGGGAACCCAATCGAATTAAAATGTATGGTTTATTTTCAGCAGATGTTTATAAGTTTTTGGATGCAATTGAAGATGCTATGCTTAAATCCATAGAATTTGGTCCTTCTGCTGCGAGATTAAAATTAAAAAATGAATTCAAGAATTGATGTGGAAAATGTTCAGGCAATCTATTTCGACAAAGCGGAATCTCCTTTACGAGATGATTATAAAGTTAGCAGGGCTGGAAAAGAGAATCCAGCTCTCAGAAGAAGAAATTAATGGGAGATTATCCTCAATTCAAAAGATATATGAACCTTTTTATCATTCTTTTACTCAATTTCTGAAAGAATTTTTAGTATATATTGAATCTTATATCCAAGATAGTCAAATCTTGGAAAAAATTGAAAATAAAGAGATTTTAGAAACAATATATGAAGACTTTAAAGGCATTGAATTTCAAGATATAAGGCTTAAAGAAAGCCAAGTTAACCTTTTGAAATTGCTCAGTAATCGAATTCAGCAATGGAGGTTATCAATACCTGCAATTAAAAAAGAACAAAAGAAAGTTTATGACATTGAGCAGCTTTTACAATATTTATTGACTGGATTGAATACAATCGATAAGAAACTGGGAAAAATTTCTTCATCCAAATCAGAAGCCCAATTAGAAGAATTTAATAAAATATTAGAAGAAAGTAGAAATATAATAGCTTTTCTCACAATCTCTGAGATAAATACAGATAACATTGAAGAATTAATTCAACGAATTAAAAGAATTAATAACATATTAGGATACAAAAAAGCCTCATTCTCATTTGCCATAATTTCACGGAACTTTAAATCAGGGGGGATATCTCTACAACGATTTCAAAAATTATTAAAAACGAAAATCCGAGCCGAATTAATTCGGGCAATAATTATTTTGATATTAAAGACTTATGGTCCTCTTAGTCTGGAGCAGATGGAGGAAAAGATTCACATTGAAACAAAAGATCTTTTAAAAAATTGTATAGTTCTCTTGGATCGAAAGGAACTTACAATAATTACGCAAGAGCAAGTTAATTATTTTGATGTGGTTAGAGAATATCCTCAACTTTATCAGTTTATTTCTAAAAAAATACGACTACTGGAAAAGAATCTGCAGAATTTGTCAGTTCTATCAAAATCATTGATTAATGTAATATTATCCATATCAAATCAAATTCTTGAGAAAATACTCAAGTTAGGGGCTGAATCTGATAAAATATATGATGATGCAGTCCAGATTTTAAGTAATTCATTAAATGGGCTCGAAAATGCTTTCAAATCCGTAGATTACCTTATAAAACTGAAAGAACAACGAGAACGAATAGGCGCACTTATTGAACTATATAATATGTATCGAATAAAAATGGTACATGAAAAAGAACCATATTTAATAGAAGATACAGACGATAAAGACAAACGTTTGCAGTTGAAAAATTTTCTATCCAACACATTAAATACTGATTTTGAACGAGGGTTAGTTTTAGCAATTTTAAGAGATCGTGGAGCATTAACTATTCGGGAGTTAGCTGAATTAACGAATTTATCAGAGAAAAAACTTTTAAAACATATATTAAGATTAGAGAAAAAGAAGTTGATTATAAATATTGGTACGAAGAATAATTATTTTATATATGATGTGCCGAGAACTTTAGCGCCTGTTGAGAAAAGATTGCAAGATATTTTTCAGATCCTCAGTGCATCTGTTCATGCTTATTTGGCACTTCCAGATACATTCAAATTTGATTTGGAACTACTAAGGAAAATTTCAAAACAGCTCCATATTATAAGAGACCAAATATCTAAATTACATGCATTGGATTTTGGGTCGGAGATAAGAAGAAAAATCCAGAGTCAATTGGACCGAATAAATATTCTTACAAAAGAGTGCATAGAATTAGATGAAATACTTCCGAAAACACGAAGAAAATTTGATTTAACGAAACTCGCCACAATTCCACTCCCACATATCGATACCGAGTATGCGGATCTTATGGATCCAAAATATCTAGTAGGTTTTGGAGACATCGAGTGGGATATTAGGAAGTGTTTAGCATGTGCAAGTTGTCAAGAAATTTGTCCTGAGACAGCAGTCTATCTTGAGAATGAATGGAATTTACCAGCAATTTTTCAAATGAGTGAAGATGAATTACGAGAGTTACCAGAAAATAGACGAAAATTATTTCAATTAATAAGAAAATTAGCGATTAAAACGCCAGATCAGCCCATTAGAATACCAAGAAATGCATTAGGCTTCGGGAATATCAAGTATAATCCACTCATTTGCATTGCTTGTAGAAAATGTGAGGAAAGATGTCCAAATGACGCTTTATCATTTCAAGAACGTTGGAATTTTCCTGAAATTCTAAGAATACTTTTGAAAGAAGGATGAGTAATGAAAGAATTTGAAATAGAATTTAAAAAGCCGATTCACAGTTCAGAATTAGATCCTACCTTTAAGGATGAAGTCGCAAAAACCTATGAGGGACGGACCATATTGTATTGCTATCAATGTGGCACTTGCTCTGCTGGTTGTCCCGTTGTAAATGCATTGGAGCTCATGCCGCATCAAATCATCCGAATGACCTTACTTGGAATGAAGAAGGAAGTATTAGAATGTAGTACAATTTGGCTCTGCGCAACCTGTTATCTTTGTAATGAACGATGTCCTCAAGGGGTTGAAATCTCAAATGTATTTTTCGCATTGAAAAATATTGCAGCTCAGAATCACATTATTCCAAAGGGATTAAAGCAGCTAGCTGAAAATATATATAAGTTAGGTGTAACTGTGGAGGTAACAGAGTTTCAAGAGGAAGAAAGAGAAGATCTTGGATTACCAGAGGTACCATCAGTTGATTCAGCATCTATTCAAAAGATTTTACAAAAAACAGGCCTGTGTGAATTGCTTAAAGAAAATATACAGGAGGATAGTAAATGAGATATGCCTACTTTTTAGGATGCACCATTCCTGCGAGAGCAAATAGCTATGATGCAGCTGCACGGCATGTTGCGAAAAAATTGGAAATTGATTTAATACCTATAGAGGGGGCAGGTTGCTGTCCGCCCGTTTCTGTTCGGTCATTGAATTTTAAGTCATGGATTACTATAGCAGCAAGAAACATTGCATTAATTGAAAAAATGGGACTAGATGTAGTTACTCTCTGTAATGGATGTTATGAAACACTGAAGGATGCAAACCATATTTTAAAAACAAATGAAGTGATACGAAATGATGTTAATTCTATTCTTGAAGAGATGGGGTTGAGGGTACATGGAGTAAGAGAAGTTAAACAATTTACAGAGATACTTTGTAGTGATGATATTAAGACAAAATTAAAAGAATGCAAGGTACATACATTGCAAGGGTTGAAAGTAGCAGTGCATTACGGATGCCACCTCCTTCGTCCTTCAAAGATTTCTCAATTTGATGATCCAGAAGCCCCACATAAAATTGATGAGTTAATAGAATTGTTAGGGGCTGAGAGTATTGAATGGAGAGAGAAGTTAAAATGTTGTGGTGCCCCACTCTTGGCAGTAAATGAAAAATTAGCAATAAATTTAGCTCGTGAAAAGCTTTTAAGTGCAAAAGATGCTGGTGCCCATTGCATTGTAACACCATGTCCATTCTGTGGGATCCAATTTGATCTTATTCAATTAAAAATTGAAGAAATGTATAATGAATCAATAGACCTCCCTATGCTCTTTTTACCACAACTTTTAGGATTGAGTTTAGGAATTGATACCGAATCGCTTGGGTTTGAGCTCCATCGTGTTCCATTAGATGAAATTGAGGAATTGGTTTCAGATTAATCAGGATTTTGTAAAATCATAGGGAACCAAATATTTTTAAAGAAATGAGTCGCCCCTTTTCTACTGATTAAATCTGCAAAGAAGTTCGGAGGATAGAAATACATTCGATAGGTTATGATATTTTCAATCATGCTTAGATATTTGAGAGAACCTTTAATAGAAGTTAGAAGTGGTAAAAAACTGATTAGATAGTTTAAATCCTGTTTGGTAATTACGATGATTTGATTAATCCAATTACCAGTTTCAGCTAGATAAGAATGCGTTTTTTTTACTGCTAGGACTTTATCAGGTTCTGAGTTAAAAAGATTGATTATATTTTGATCAGATAATAGATACATTTGTTGGAATCTGCCATGTTCAAATTCAGTTCCCATAATGTAGATTAATTCAAGAGAATCATTGACAACAAACCACAAAATTTGAGTGAGAGATTCATTAAGAAAACTTAAAATTGAAGTAGTAATGGCGGTTGGTTGAGTAGGAATCAATCGATGGAGTTGAAACCCCATAAAACTTTTACCCCATCGTCTAAATAGCACAATTTTTTCTTCAATAGTCCACTTTTCTTCGATTTTTTGAGCCATTTCAAAAAATTGGTCTAACATAAATTCAAAACTATAATGTGCCATAATATCCTGTAATTTAAGCCAAAAATCGTCTGTTAGTATAAGAGCTGTAGAAGTTTTTTCACTTTTTTGATTTCCTATAATAGGAATCGTTGTTTTAATAGTTTGATTGAGATATTCTAGTCCTCTTTCTTGGTTCGTCTGGTATTTTGTAATGCACTGTTGAAGTATCTGAAAATCGGGAATGAAAAATTGAAAATAATCCTGCTTAGTAAGAAGACCTAACCCAGAAAACAAATCCTTATCAAGAAAAGTTATCAATAGATTTTGCGTTGGTAATAAATTTCCAAAAACTTTTTTGAATTCTAATGCATTCAAAATCAGTGTTTTGGTGGTCAATCGCCTAAGAAACTTAAAAAGAAGCGGTTCTGGAAAAAATTGAAGCGTATGGTCACTAAAGTGGTTCGCCATTAAATCCCATATTTTTGAATAGAAATCTAGTGGATTCAAATGGTTTTCATAAATATCCTTAAATTCTGAAAGTATTTGAGTAGTAAGAAGCAGATAAAAACCAATCTCCGATGAAATACTAAATTCTTGTAAAATTTTTTTTAAATTATCCAATCGTTTTTGTCTATCAGAAATTTTAATGCAGGAACTCAACTCAGAGAAATGATCCGCCAGTTCAATAAGATCAGCAAACGAATTATTTTTAATTTTTTGAAATCCAGCCCAAAAAATTGAATTATCAGGCGATGTAATTATGATAACAAAGGATTTATTATTTAGTTGAAATAAATATTTAACAAAAAATGCTATAAAATTCCTTATAGTATAACCATCGGCTTCAAGAGGAATAAAGGGGAATAGTATATTACGTTTTATAGAAGGAATTAGTTCTTTATCATTGTAATGTCGGTTTATTTGAATTATTTTTTTCCAATGTTTTAGAAATTCATCCTGTAGCCATTTTTTTAGTGATTCAATTTCCTTCTCCATTTAATCCCCTTTTCTTTTTGATGAAACGAGCTTTGGTGATGCAGTTAGGCTGATATATCGCCTCCCTTTTGTCCAATTCCGCACAAACTCTTCAATGATTTCCAGGGAGGGAAGCCATTCTTTAAAATTTAAACAAAATTTTTCAACTAAACGTAGATTAAGGGGGGGACAGCCTGGAAATGTGAAAAATTGTTTCTTTTTCTGCGTTTTATTCTTGAATTCTATATGAAAATTAGATGAGAGTGCGCAATTTCCAAATATAAGTACTCCTGTTTTTAACTTATATTTTATATCAGATGGGAGTTTTCCTAGAAAGATGCTAAATCCTCCGAATTCTCTAAGATCTTTTTTGATGAAGCGTAAAAGGAAATCTAACAAATATTGAAGACAAATTCGGCAACCTGGACATGTATCACCTTCAATAATTTCAAACTGTTCAGAAAAGTCTCTCGTGAGAATTGTTGCTTTTTGGATTGGATTACCGTTAGGCAACTCATCGCCGATGATGGTTATGTGGTCCGATTCAATCGTGCCCAGATGGCGGTCTACCACCAATTTGAATAATTCGCTTTGAAGCGGATTTAGACCCATCAGCCGAGCGATAACGCTATCACCCACAATAAGATCAGTAGATGAGAGGATGAGATTATAAGGAACTGCACGCTGATTAAATGGTCCTTGGCCTTCACCTATAATCATTGCATCCCAAATTGTTAATTGAGGAGGTTTAATTTTAAAATAGTCTAGGAGACCATTAATAGTTCCTGTCCGAAGTATTTGCTGCTTTTGTTCATCATTCAATAATCCAAAATAATTTTTTACTCCTAAAGCATATTCTCCGAAAACATCAGTTCGTGGGGCTACAAGCGAAATTAACACATCGCTTTTCATTAATTTTTCGGGGACATAAAGCGTTTCAAAGTAAATGGGGTCCGATATCTCAACAGAAATGAATTTTTCTTGTTCAAGATTTAATAAAGTTGCATTTAATTCCGTAAGATAGTATTTAAGTCCTAATAGTGTTAGAAGTTGATCTGATGAGATGCCATCAAATGGATTGAACCCAATATAAACTTCTTTTGCACCAAGGTCAATACAAGATTTTACGATATAACCTAATATCTGTGGATGTATTGTAATTGGTGGTCCAAGAGGTAAACTTAGATCTGGTTTAATGAATACAGTCTGATCTGGTCTTATAATTTGATTTAGTCCGCCTAAGTTCGTTAAACAGCGTTCAACCATTACCTTAATATTATTTCCAGATGAAATTGCAACAGATCTCATGTCTAATAGCCATTTATAAACGATTTTCGTAATGAAGTCTTAATTGTCAATTCGTGTTGGAACAATTAGTCTGAATAAGTATATAAATTGTTTTATGATAAATATGATTGATCAAAATGACTGAAGCAAATGTAAAAGATAGAATTTTAGAAAAACGTTATGAAAGACATGTAAAGAATAGCTTAGATAGAGTTACCAATAAGGTGCAGAAGGAGGAACTCAAAAGCTGGATAATGCATTTAAAAAGGAAAAATGTTAAGATATTGACTATTAGAGGATACACACGTATCATCACGCATTTTGCTTTATTCATCAATAAAGATTTTAGAGATGCTGAAAAGTCTGATATCGAAAATTATCTTAATCAATTTATAAATAAATCACCTTATACTCGCAATCAAATCGCAATCATAATTAAAAGTTTTTATCAATTCTTATACGGAATGCGAAAAGGACGATATCCTGATGTCGTTGACTGGATAGAGAACGTAAAGATTCCCCCACCTGATGATATACGTAAAATATTATTTACGACTGATGAGATTATGAAGATTCTCAAGGCTGAGGACGATCTCAGACTACGGGCACTTTGGGCTGTCCTGTTTGAGAGTGGATGTCGCCCACATGAAATCTATAATCAGCAAATACAAGACTTGGAATTTGACCAATTTGGGATCCGCTTTCAAGTCCCGAATTGGACAAAAACGGGACCACGGAACATTCGTTTAGTCAAAGCGGTCTCTTATTTGAAGGCGTGGCTAAATGAACATCCTGATAGAAATAATCCAGCAGCATATATCTGGCGGCGACGGGCAAGAAATATCCCAATCTTGCCTGATACAATGAATAAATATTTCAAACGTGCCTGTAAAAAGGCTGGTGTGAGAGTTAGGAACCTATATGTCACCAGGAAGCAATGTTACTGTAGAGTTGCAAATATGCCTGAATTGAATGAAATTCAGGCAAAAGGCTATATGGGACATAGCCCTACATCGGCTTCAATTAGCAGATATATTTTTGTGGATGAGGAGCAAATAGATCATACATTGGTTCAAGCAGCTGGCGTTAGCGAAACGGTTGGAGACGTAAATATTAAGCAGCGAGTCCGAATTGGTGAGCTGCCTACCCCAAAGATTTGCCCAGAATGTCGAGCATCTGTTCGCCCAGATGTAAGGTTCTGTCCCAAGTGTGAGTTCGATTTCGAGAACATTGAATCTACACTTAGTGTAGAAAAATTGAAAAAAGAATTACAGAAACGAGACGAAGAAATCAAAAAGTTTAAAGATGAGATTGAATCGCTAAAAATCACTGTGAGTAATATTAAAAACGCTCTGACGCAAATATACTCAAAAATCAACTGATTTTATTACATATCAATTTCATTTCGCCACTCCCATAAATGTTGTTAGCGTTTTCTGCCCAGCTGGAAGTATTTTTCGTCGCTCATCAGCCATCTCTCTTAGTAGTTTTCGAGTCTCTTCATTATGACATTTTTTACATAAAGTAACCAGGTTCCAATCGAGATCTTCTCCTCCTCGGCATTTAGGAATCAGATGATGAACCTCTAACTGAAAGGGGTTGAGCCTTCTGCCACATTTAAGGCATGTATATTTGTCCTTCTCCATGATGCGGTCCCTAATACTATCCCAGGAGAATAAAGAATACCACTCACCATAGAATTTCTTGAAACAATCATCCGAACAATAACGATGTCTCCGATTTGTGATTATTTTCCCACACCAGAGGCAGAACTTATTCCCTGCCCCATCATTGTTAGAAAAATCCCCAATAGAAATAAATCCCTTCCTTCGAGCATGTTTTAAAAGTCGTTCTCCATATCTCTTTTTAGACATTAGAAGAGCGACCATAATAATCTGCTTCTTGGGCCTGATTTCATAAGGAATTTTATTTCGTTTTAAGGTTACAAAGACATTGATTCCTGCTGACTCAAGTGACTGTGCATTCAGAAAGCCAGAACCTGCTCCTAATAACTCATCATATTGAAAAGTCTTAATATACTCTTTTAGGATTCGTTTTACAGCATTCTGCCAGTAGAGAGGGTTCGCTAACTGCCTCAAGGTCCAATCAGGATGTTTTACTCGAAATCTCTTCATGTAGGTCTCGAAATCAAAACTTACCCATACGAGGCGGAAGATTGAATATTTTTTCAATATATCGGCACGGTAGGGGGATTTCGGTGGGCAGTAGGGGTTTTTATTGTAGTTTGGGCAGCCATTGGGGTGCCCAGGGTAAGGGCGTTTACAGAATTCCCGTATACGTTCACTGAAGTAAATAGTATCACTTGGAATGAGTTTCGTATGTAATGATATGAGATCTGAAATTCTCATTATGATACCTCATAGGGGATATAATGACATCCTTTAGCATCACGGTAAGGGCAATCCTGTGGACGATATCCTGATAAATTACAGGGAACATCCCCATTAAGGGGGCAGTGAGATGCAAGGGGGTGCCAAGGGCTCATTTTTGACGCGTCTCAAGATAGTTGATGTTACGTTTGAGAATATTATGACAGTATTCCAGTTTTTTAAGCAATTCGTTGTAATCATACTTACGCAACACATCTCTGCTACCAGTTTCAAATGCGTAAAGTACATCCAGAAGTGTATAGATGATTGAGTAGGTCTCAAACTCAAATAATTTTTCAGGGGTATCGTTTCTTCTGCGGTATGTTTCGTGATATTTTATAATTAATCTATCAAACTTCATATAATCACCTTAGATTAAATTATGTGCCTTATAATCAGAGTATTTATCAGACTCTGTTACTTCTCCTTCAATTAAATCAATTATCAGGTCGATAATTGACAAAAACCAGAATTTCATTAGAATTCTTCCTCCTCAAATTCTTCATCATCTTCATTGCTTTCTTCAGCATCTATCAACCGTTCTCGGAGGCGAGCAAGTTTTTGCTTTCGCCATTGCTCATACTCTGCGTCGCTGATAAAATAGATTACCCTGAGTTGTTCGAGTAAAATTGAAACATCTACTATTTCATCGAGTATCGCCCTCTTTATTGCACCCCAATTGCTTCTACGTTCTTCATTACTCGTGCGTAACTCCTTCATCAATGCGAAAGTCAATTCTGCCATCTCCTCGACCGCCATATTCACTTGTAGGACTTTCCCCCACTTCTGGAGGGACTTCAGATAGAGTTCACGATTTGCTTCATTCATTTTTCATCACCAAAATGAATATAGTTAATAACTGGCGTTGTTGGACGCCCTCGTTGTCTTCCAGCCTCCCCCTTCAGAGAGTGTGGACAGTTGCAGCAATCTCCGCTGCATAGTTGAGCTGGAACTTCAGGGAACAAATCATACTCTCCATTTCTCGCGTTTTCAAGAATTTTGCATTTATTCACTTACTCAACTCCATAAGAATATTTCCTTCAAAAGGATAGCGATTCCCACAGTGTTTACATTTATGAGAGCCACTTGTTGCGGTATATCCATCATCCCTGAAGAAAAAGTGCCACTTTCTACCACAATTCGGACATAAGAACTCAAATACTTCTGCGTCTTTGACATAATATCTCTTAATCTGAACCCACTGGAGCTTACGCAATTTATTCTTACTCATTTACTATCTCCTCTCTCTCCTTCCTGGCTTGATATAATCTTCGGAGTTCGTCGAATTTGTAAAGTACATACTCTAAAAATTCAAGCGGGTAGTCTTTGAAGATTTGGAGTAGCATATCCATAACTAAACTTGCGTAGTAGGCTCGGGGGAGGACAATGATATCGAAAGGACGGTTGCCATTGAAGATACAGATCCGTCCCACCCAGTCTTCAATCAAATTTTCATTTTTGAGTGTGTCATATGCTGTTCGTTCTAAACACGTACATACTTGATTTGTATAATACTGTGCTGGGATTTCGAAATCATGCTCTGGAATCTGCTCGCCATTCTTATTATGTAAAGTGCAGATTTTTCCTTCAGGCAGCTGGAACCTCTTATTGAATAATTCTGATAATTTTCCTATCTTTTTTATTTTAATCATTCCTCCATTCATGTCCGCAATCATAACAATATAAGATAAGATGATATTCCTGTATTTCTGTTGCCCCGAAGTTTTCGCTCCCACATTTAGGACATGCCTCAACCCCATAAAACTTATGTTCAAAATATTTACATTTAATTTTCTGGTTTGGAATCCAAAGATGATCCTCTACAGGAGAAAATACATCGAGATCACATGAGTGAATGGTCTCATACTCAATTGCCCCTATCTGCCAATCATAATCTCGCTCGATATCATCGGTTGAATACCATCTACACCATTCACATTCATTCTCATGTTTCAGTCTTCTAACCTCTTCTTCAGAACTCATTCTATCTCCTCCTGATTTCCTATAGTTGCGATTCCCTCCCCCACCAACCAGTCCCGCAGCCAGATGCGGTGGCAGTAGGGGCTGCTTGGACTCTTCAAGTTTTCGATACAAAGTAGCACAACCTTCTTCCCGCGGACTTTATCGAAATACGAAAGAACGAGTTCTCGATTTTCATGTATAAAATTTAAATACCAGTGCTCCATCTTTTTTGGATCTCTCGCGTATTCACGCCGCTTGCCTGAGGGAATCCCTAACAGCGGGAGTGGTAAATAGCGGCATGTATCACCGAACGTTGCTCTAATCGCCTTACTCAAATTTAGCCCGCTGCAGTCCCAATTTTTGAAGCGATCACCACGATTGTGCCGGACATCGATTGCCACCTCGATTCCATGTTCCCTGATGAACGCGAGCAGCGTTTGCTGCCTTTTTTCAAGATAATAAGTCTGCTTAAGTCCAAATGTATAGACTTCTACAAGGGCATCCTTCTGTTGATCGCGAAGAATAATGTCATTTAATGCCTGTTGCCAATTCCTGAACTGAATGGCCCGATCATCGATATATAAATCTGCAAACATCTTTGCTGGAGACACATCTTCAGGCTGATATGGGTTCTCATTGATATAATGGTAGCGAATTCCATGCCGTTTCAGGAATGATTTGACGGCATCAATCCTGCTACGGCAGGTATATATAATTATGGTGTAACCTAGTTCATCGATTAGCTTATCAATTGCTTCTTTTGCCCCTGGAATCATATTGTTGAACTTCGTATGCCCTTCCCAGTTCTCAAATTCATGAATCACGCCATCGAAGTCGATGGCGATAGTTTTCGGGGTAAATTCCCCTTTTCCAATCTTTTTTGCTTCAATTTTCATTTTCTCATCTCCTTTCTTTTAATGATCGTTGATCGTGAGGGGAGGCGTTCGACGCTGTAGCGAGTTTCCGCGTGGCGGTCATGTGTTCTCCACCTCCACCTTCTTTAAAATCTCTTTTGTGAGAGAATCTAGTTCAGCAACCTCCTCGGCTAACCTATCAATCGCTAAACGGAGCTCGTCTGGCGGCTCTGGCAGTCGAACTCCTATCTTTTTAATGTATTTACCTGCCCCGCCAATTAAGGCTGCAAACTTCTTGAGTGCATGATCCCCTTTGGGATACAGGTATCTTGTAACTTCCTTGATGAGTGGATCCTGATCACGAAAATTCCACTTTCGCTTGAGCCGCTCAGGACCCACTTGGCGATTGTTGTCAAGAAATTTAATAACCAGATAGCCTTGCCTCTCGGACACCAGCAACGCAAATGGCGGGTCCGAGAACTGTAATAAACCTGGTTCTATCAACCTAACTTTCATTTATCCTACACAACCTACAAAATCTTATACCGCCCCACTTGAGGTTGATATATCTTTCCATAATATACTAACTTACTAAGCCCCTCCTCGACGTCCTCTTTTTTGTAACCTTTCATCTCAAGGAATGCAATAAGTTCTTTCTGCAATATTCCTGTTCCCAGGTCCTTCTCCTTTATGTAACTCTCGATATAAAGTAGAAGTTCGTCGTATTTTATTTCATCAGCCACTTGTTTTTCTGTAACTTTCTGAATACCATTCGAACATTGCTTTGACTCATTCTCCGTAGTATCTGAAGTCTTCTCAGTATAACTCAAAATTTTATCCTGATAATGCGATTCCTCCCCCCCTCCCAGTATACGGCTAATTTTACTAATTTCACTAACCCAAGTGCTTCTATCCGCCGACAAAATTTCGTAGGGGGCGGAAATTTTGTGATTCAGGTTAGTGTGATCTGAAAATTTCGCTAACCTGGGATCTGGCTGAGAATGACCTGGGTGTGAGTTAGAGCTAGGTAGGTTAGTGAGGTTAGTGAAGTTAGCAAAACTAGAGGTAGTAGGGAAATATACGTTCACATTATATATCAGAATTCTAGGATCAATCTCGTAGTAGAGCTGATTTTTTGGCCTATATGATGATCGTTTGAATCCAAACTGCTTTAGATATGATTGGACAGTTTTAGAATGAAGTTTATATTTCTCATCAGTGATTTCTCCTGATTGGATAAGTTCTTCATTGAACTCATTTGTGATGTCCTTCAGCCTCTGACGCCCCCACATCCGCTTCACCACTAAGGTACGGAGGAGAACTGCCTTTTTACTGTCCTGCTGCTCAGCAACAAGTTCCGTCTGTTTCTCTCTTGCATGTTCCAACAAACTATTAAATAATTCTTCATCTACCAACTTTGCAATCGTTAATAGAGGATAATACAAGTCTCTTACGCGGTCTTCCAGTACGTTCTCTTCAAGCAATTCTTGATACGTCTCATCTATGATATCTGTGATATATAACCTGAAGAGATAGAGATAATCTCGTATCTTTTTGAAGTCATCAGGCCGTGGATCTCGTGGAGAAATCTTTTTCCGACCCGCAGCCCGAATCATAATATGCGTGATGCAACGCGACAAGATATCGAATGGAATAGGTTTCAAACGCGTAATTAATTTCAAGCCGAAATTATCATAAGCGGTAACGGTAGGTGGGTCCGTGTTCATATTTACTCTATATGTCGGAATCCCTTTCGAATATCCACAATTTATTACCGCATACTTATTTGGCTCAGATGCAATCAGCTCTCCATCTCGCGTCTTCGTGAAAAGTTTGTGAAACTCATCAAGCCCTATCACGCAATGGGCATCCTCGATTGCCCGAAACAATACGGCTTCTGAAACATTTATAGATGTGGCGAATCCATTGTATGAGAGCCAAGCCAACGTCTTCATAGCCCTCGTCTTGCCAGAGCCTGCCACACTTGAATAATAATCTATAATTGGAAAAGTATCAAACACTTCCCTGAAGTATGAGGCGATGGCTGTACATGCATCTATATCATACTCAATCTCATTTGTAAAACTTACAAACCGTTCAATAGAACGACGAACTTGATAATATAAAAAACGGAATTTTAGAAGCAATTCTTCTTTATTTGTAAAGTTAATCTCATAATTTAATGCATCCTTGGACATTCCTGTTTCATCAGGAATAAACCTATCTGATTTAATAAGTTCTTTCTTTATCCACCCATCTCTTCTATCAAAATATAGTTTTATTAATCCAATTTCTTTATTTCCGTCCTTTTCTTTCTCAACACGAATGATATTATGAATTACTCCATTAATCTCCCAATCAGGGAGGTTCAGAAATTCTTGTAATTCATAACTCTCTCGTAAATCAAGTTCCCCTGCGGCGTTTAGCCTTGAAATGTCAATTTCGATTGACGAGAGAATTTTTCTTATATCTACACCATTATGGAGTATAACTTTTAGATCTCTATAAATTTCATGCGATTTACTTTTAATCCCCATGAAATCTTTCTTAACATATCGATAAGCGAACTTCTCTCCGTCCCACAACTCAAATTCCCATCGTTTATCATTGTATTTAGTAACATATAATGAGACATCACCAAACACTTCATATTTTATTTTATTTGGAATGTTAGTCTTAATTCCGACACGTTTGTAAGGGTCTTGGGCTCCTTCTATTGTTATCTCCTCCTAATCTTAAGCAAAATCATCTAAAGTCGATTGAATCTGTGTCATCAGGATCCGGGGAATTTTATTATCTGTCTTTCTTTGGTTACACTTTACTCCAACTTTCGCCTCAATCTCATTCAGAAACGCATCTTTGAATCTAATCTGCGGATACTTCTTAATTACTTGGTATATACTATAGAGATTCTCGAAACTATATCTTTCTTCAAATCCAACTGGCCAAGATTGTCCAGCTTCTTTAACATTCTCTTTCACGAATTCTTCAATGTAATTCATAGGCCCAATCCAAATCGTATCGCAAAACTTTGCGACCCGTTTTATCAAAGGGATGGGGTTATTATCTAAGAAAGGCTCAATACTGACAGAAGTCTTGAATTTACATAAGTAAGCGTGCTTCAGGGCGAAGAAGCGTTCCCTGAAACTCGGGGCGTTTGGCTCCCAGAATTTCAACAACTTCTCATCCGCACTTGTAATCGTAAATCTTAATTCAATCATATCTCGATAATCGCGGAAAATTTCGCAGAATAATTGAATGACTTCGAGTTCAGGCTTCGTGACGATAAGCAAATCATAGCCTCGATTTAAAATACTTTGAATTACAGCGAAGCAGGGATCCCGAACCCAAGGATTATTTGTGATGTCATGTGCTGTGGGGAACATATATCTTCCCCACCTAGGGTTTGGTTTGGGCCACTTTTTCGCCGTGATTCCTGGTTTTAATTTCATCTGGCTCCACTGTTCGGCAGGAATTTGCCGAAATCTGTAACAGCGGAAATACTTAGCATAACAATACAGACAATCGCGTGAACAGCCATCAAAGGCGTTCGCCCGATCTCCCCAGCCAATCTCTTTCCGTCCCTGTGTCTTAGCCAACTTAATCACCAAAACAATGCTTTCTCTTCAAAATATCTACAAGTTTCTTGAGGACTAACCTTTTTTTTGTGAAGTTCGCATCGCCAACCGTCTTTATACTCGAATGCATTATCGCAGTTACGACATATTCGTTGCCTATCCAATCTCATCACTCACAAACTGATATTCACTTTCCCGAACCATATCGATGAAATCCTCATGTAGATATTCCGGATTCTTCAGTCCAGCCCACTTTATTCTCACGATTTGCGAATTCTTCCTTGATATTCCAATTATTACGCCGAATTCCCTTCGCTCAATTGATTTCTTCCGGAAAAACATTCTCTTTCCTTCATCAGAGAGTCTGACATACCTCCCGATAAAACTCTCATGCATTACGTTCCCTCCATCTCTATGTCTTCTGGATACACTCCATACAATATTTTCTGCTCTTCATATGAAAAGGTGGAACCACAATTTGGGCACGTTTGCATCTTATTACGGAATAGGTTATACTCCTGCAAGGTGCTGGTGAAGATAGTCTGCTCACAGGATCTACACAAAATAGTAATTTCCGCATTTTCGCTGAGCCACGATTTCTTACTCTTGAAATTGATAAACTTCCAGTAGACTTTTGGACGTCCCTTCTTTCCATTTCGGACTGGGAATCTTTTGACTTTCCCCGCTAACCATAGTTTTACAAGACAATCATATATGGTAGTTCGCGGCATCCCTGTCAAACTTACCAGTTCCCCCCGAGTCATTGAGCCATTAGATTTAAGCAAATTTAGAATTATCTCTATTTTTTCGATGCACGAGTTCCGCATTATATCTCCTCCATTAATACTGGTTTCGCTTCTCTATGATGGACTATTTTATAGAAAGACCAGGCGTATTCGCAGGCAGGGCACTTAAAGTAGACCCACTGCTTCTCTTTGAATCCAGCAACGGACATCCCGCCGGCGTGTGGATAGCAAGCGAAATGCGTATTCTGTCTTGTAAATTCCCAGCCGCAACGACAAACAAACCCATAAACCTTGTCTAAAATTTCTTGTGGTTCGTAAGAGAGCTGCTCGAATCGATCTTCTCTACCAGGGCTATGAGGGTTATGTATACAAAAGATACATTGCATCGAAAACTGGGTTGGAGCGTCTTGCCCCCACGATCTATGCTTACAATTTTTACATTTTTCACTCATTTCTTCATCTCATCTCCTTAACTTGATGACCGTGATAGGGCGGGGAACCCCATTTACATTGGAGAGGGTGAGGAGGGGATGAGCCAATCAATAAAAACACAGTAACGGGGTTCCCCACGATTAACCCTCCTCCTCATAAATAATCTTGATATGTTCATCAAAAATATTGAAGAATGTCTGAAAGGCATCCAAAATCTGTCTTTTCAAATACCAATTGGTAACCTGCTTCCGATCCTTGCTACTCTTGGGCTTTTTCGTTTGGAGAATCTCTTTTAGCCTTTTGCTCACTACTGGTAATTTACCACTGGTGGTTACCACTGGTGGAAGGCCAGAATCTAAAGAATCGTGATTGCAGGGCTCAGGGGCTCCTGAAGGATCCGAGTTACCACTGGTAGTTACCACTGGTAGTTTTACACTACCACCAGTGGTTACCACTGGTAGATCCGAATTACCACCCGTGACTTCAATTGGTAGTGACACATAGGTAATCCGCCTCTTCCCCTCCTGGCGTCGGTTTAAAATAATTAACCCCTGAGATGCCAACCGCTTCAAGACTTTGGAACAGTTGGATAAATCCATCTCGAGGAGTTCGGCAATCTTCTTCGTGGGGAGTGGAAGATTGTCCCTCTCTTGCTCAAGAATATTAAGAATCTCTTCTCGGCGAGACATCGTTACCCTCCATCCAGTTTCTCACGGATTGCCTGCCGGATAAACTCCGGCACTGACATGAACCCCTCATCTCGATGGGTAAGGATGTAGTGTTTGATGCGGTCGAGTAGGGGGGCGGGGAGGGAAACTTGCCTGTAGCCCTGCTGCTTCAAAGAGCCCACTAAATCGCCCCTCCATTCTCTTTGGCAAGTTTCTCCCGGATCGCGATATCGATGAAGTTTGGAATTGTCGAATATTTTCCCTCTTCGACTAAGGACTCTATCTTTGATATTAATTCTGATAAAACATTAATTCTCTTCCATTTTTCTTTAATCATTTCAAACCAACCTATTACTAAACCATTTTCAACATGGTAATAACACAATAACAATATGCTCCCCTATAGGTATATAAATATTCCTATGGGTGTTACACCTATTGAAAACAAGAATAAAATACATCGAAAAGAAAATTTCTATATGGAAAAATCAACACGTGAATGGAAAAGAATCAATATCGCGATAGAGCAAATTGAGTTGATAAAGAAGCTTATGAATAATCCTATAATAAAAGCAAAATATAACTTTCAAAGTATTCCTGAAGTAATTAGGAGGGCGGTGTCTGAATTTATTGAGAAGTTACAAAAAGAAATCGAGGAGCAGACGGGCATGAAGCCCTTTTAGACATAGAACTTTTCTTCTTATCATAGAGTCCTTATGTGGGGTGTAGATTAAAATGCCAAAAGGATGGAGAAATATTGGATTTCCTGAAGATCTCATTATCCGCATTGAGAAATTGATAAAAAACGCATATGTAAAAGAAAATTATGCATATACAAGTGTGCCTGAATTCCTTCGTGATGCGGCACGAGACCTACTTGAGAAAATCAAGAAAGAAATCGAGGAGCAGACGGGTATGAAG
>SUPS01000126.1 GCA_005191415.1 Candidatus Helarchaeota ASGARD archaeon Hel_GB_A | reverse complement strand
AGTGCTCGAAAATAAAAAACGTAACATGATTTACAAATGTATAATAGATAACCCTGGAGTGCATTTAAGAGAAATTCGAGAGAAATTAAAGTTACATCCGCATGTCACTAATTTTCATCTAAAGATTTTGGAGAGTTTTGATTTTATTTATCGGAAATCATATCTTAAATATCGCGTATATTTCCCTAAAGATTTCAACATGGAGAATGAAGCGATTATCCTTGCTCTTAAACATGATACGGCTAAAAAAATATTTAAGGCTATTCATAATACAGGAGAGCTTAGTTTTGCTCAACTTAAGGACTATTTTGAGGGAGAAATTTCTCCTAAAATGCTGGAGTATCATTTAAGTCCATTGAAAAATTGCGGATTAATTAAAACGATTAAGAAAGACGGAGAAGATATGTTAATAGTTGTGCAAACGACTTTAGAGAAAATCGAAAAGTATCTAGCTGATCTGGTAACGCCTGGTAAATTACTCGTCAGAAGGGCATATGATTACGTGGGAGGCGATGTCCGATTCAAAGTCGTAGTTGAGAATGCGTCAGAGGAGGTGTTAAGGGATATTGCAGTCCATTTGGACGTAAAGGAACAATTTACTACGCAAAATAAAATGCAGATGATCAAACTCCTTGAACCTGAAGAATCGAGGGGCATCGATTTCATCCTTACGCCACTGGCATGTGGTAAATCAAAGATTCATGGATATGTCACCTATCAAGATTCCTATATGCAATCTTATTCAACTAAAATCAATCCTGTTCTTGTGCAAATAAAATGTCCCCTCGTCCAGCCAAAAATTATGAAATATCTTGAAGCACTTCAGTTAAAGGAACGATTTCAAGTAAGTAGAGCTGAGATTTCTTATAGTGGAATTCCAAAAGACAATGTTTTCAGAATAGCGCGCGAACAAATTGCCTCATTGGATATATCTGAAATAGAAAAAGGTACAGATGCTTATACCACGCTTTTTTCGGGGGAAGCGAAAATAACAGGGGACCCCATTCTTGTGGATTTACGGGTGGATGAATCTATTAAAATCGATGTTTATATGAGTGATATTAAGCAGGCTACTGGATTTTTAGCATATATCAAAAATCTTATTCGAATTGCGTTAGATTATTCACTCCAAATTTCGACATCTGTTGAGAAGATTAAGAAGATGATTTTCAACGGATTTGAATTCAGTTCTCGTTTATCTGAATTATTTAATCTTTGCGAAACCCAAGAAAGCCTTGATGAAATCCTTTTATTGTTAAAAGAACTTCAAATCAAATCAGAATCGTATTTTCAGGATACTAAACTTACTGAAGCATTAATAACACGATATAACGAATTAGAGCAAATAAAGGATAAAGAAATCTATAATAGAACTTATTTAAATCTGCAATTTGAAGTGCAGGTATGGTTAGGAGCCGTAATTACCTTTGCTGAAACAAATGCGAAGATATACTATGAATCGCCTATTGATCAATTCACACGAAGTGAAATTGAAATGGGAATCTTCAAACTAAAAGATGAATTGAATCGAATGGCAAAGAATTATTTCCGAAAAATCCTATTTACGCTCATATTGATACACAGCTTCACAGGATTAAGTCTATATACCTATAACTTTTCTGAAAAAGACTTAGATTCTGATTTAATTAGTGGGTTTCTTACCGCTATTCAGAATTTTGGGATGGAAGTTTCAAAAGAAAAGACAAGGATGAAACGAATTTCCTATGAAGCTTTTGAAATTGAACTCATTGATGGTGAATTCACAGTTGCTGCTTTGACAACTCTAAGTATCCCGAATCAATTGACAAGTTTGGCACTTCAGCGGTTTCTCCATCGCTTTGAAGCCAAATTCAAATCCCAATTAAAAGATTTTACGGGTAATGTTTCACAATTTCAGTCAGCTGATGAACTGATTAAAGAAATTTTCCTTAAAGATTAATTTTTTTCTCCAAAAGACGCACAAATAATTTTTTAATACATGCTAGCAATATCGTTTAATAAATCCTATAATGGTAAAATATCAGAAATCGAAGATATGAAGGAATGTAATTATGCCGAAAAAGGATAAAAAGAAGAAAGGGAGGAAAGAAGAAGAACCTACTATCAGAAAAATAATCTTTTGTGGGTTAGATAACTCTGGAAAAAGTAGTTATATTGCACGTTTAAAGAATCAAGCCTTTCCATCTAGTCCTACAACAGGTATTGACAGGACACAATATGATATTTTTGGATTTCCTATTTTAATTTGGGATTTTGGAGGGCAAAGGAAACTTCGTACATCATATTTACAAAAAACTCACTTCTTTCATGGGACAGATTTGTTATTCTACTTAATAGATATCCAGGATGAAGCTCGGTTTGATGAATCAATTTCGTATTTTGAGAAATTGTTGGAAATTTTTGAGGAAAGACCATTAATATTCATCTTATTCCATAAGGCCGATCCAGATATCGCTGAATCACGGAGAGTTCTAAACAATATTATAAAAATAAAGCAGAAATTGAAAAAGCCATTGAAACAATTCGAAGTATTTTATTATGCAACTACGATTTTCGATTATGTCTCAGTTTTAGCACCCTTCTCATTTGCACTCTCGAAATTACTTCCTTTTGCGGCAGTTTTGGAGTCTTATATCATCAATTTCTTAGAGCAACAACAGCTTTCTTGCATTATTTTGATGGATAAGAACGGGACGGCTCTTAGCAAAGTTGCTGGAAAACCAGAAGATCTCACGTTTTGTGAAATTACAGGCATTCACCTCGTGCAGTTATTCGAAGCTTATGAAAAAAAATCGATGAGTGAGCCAAAAATTTCATTACGGATACCTTCTCCTTCGGAAGGAGCACCAGGCGGCGAGGTTTTATTTGAAAAATTAGAAATTCTTAAAACACGATACTATCTTACAATTTTAACAAAAGATGTTGATAGAATTGCTTCTATTAAAGATGCGCTTAGTGAATTCATAGAAGGTCTAGGGAAAACCCTTGAGATATCCCATTAATTTTATTATTTCAATAAATTTAGCAGTTCGATAGTCTTATTTGTTAGATAGCTCCCTAAAAGAGGATTAGTGGAAAGAAAAAGTTCATAACCTCCCTTTTTAAAGGCATCCAGTGGATAAAGATAGCCAAGATAACCATTTGCCAATCCCACAATTATTGTGGTATTAAAGGGAGATCGTTCAAGAATTCTGTCACCTAATTCAGAGAACATTTCTCCAGGCAGTCCTAGGATTACGATATCATTTAATTGAATCCCATGAATTTCAAATTGCTGAAAATATTTTCCATTTTTGTAAATATAATCGAGGGGATATGGGATTTCTGTTTTATTTACCCACCAGAATGCTTGAAGAAGTTTCAATTTAAATTTATACCTAAGATGCTTGGTAATGTCATGAAAAGAAGTTCCTAGAAGTAAGCTTTTCATTTTAAAGAGATAAGATTTCACAATATGCTTAAAATCAGTAATTGGAGAACAATTTATACTATTAGAAAGCTCCACGGCTTTATCTGCGATAGCGAATCCTATTTCTTTTGCTCGTTGGAAAGTTCCTTTAGCGTGTCCAGGTCCATCATAAAGTATGGCTTTTTTCAGGTCAAGTTCTCTAAGAGAAACATTAAAATCAAATAAATTCGGATTTAAATCTCCGCATGGTCCGTTTAAATATATTACAGGCGTAGATTCGCCAAGTCGGTGATGGATTCGTTTTATGATATAGCCTGGGTAATCTGCACTGTAAAGAAGATTATCAGATGGTAGAACAGTGGCATGACATGCGTAATTGATGATTAATCCAATCAAATTATCAACTTTATCGGTAAATTTAATTACTGAGACATTATATTTAGAATCTTTTAAAGGTTCACGGCGATTGATAATTAATCTTTTTTCCATTATAGTTTTCTCAGCACCTATGATGGCGTGCTGTTGAGCTTTTTTCGCTTGGTTAGCGATTTTAATGAATTGGCGTCCCATATCCAAAAAAATCTGTTTGTTAAGGTTTGAAACAAAAAATCCATGAAAGGGATGCGTTAATCCGATAGTATCAGGACCTGAATGGTTGTGAAGAGCACAAATCAAAATGCGATTGGAGGGAATTCCAACGTTCTTGGCTATTATTTTTTGGTAGAATTTTATAATTTTTAAGGGAAAGCTTAGAACATCAGCAGAGATAATGATACTTTCTCTATTTTGGAAATTAAAATAGGCGGCTCTCGCAAATAAATCATCATGGATACCTATAGCATTTCCTTTTCTTGCGCTATAGCCGCCCATTGGTAAGTTTATTTCAGGAGTAATTATATCCTCGGCAAAGCCTACTTTAAAGTCCATGAAACCATCTTTTAATCGCTTAATTGTTTGTACATCGAGAGAATGGTATTCTTTATGATAGTTCCTGCTAAGATCCCTGCAAGATTCGGAACTCCAAAAACTTCATAGCCACCGTACTTACATTCTTTTAAGGGAAAGACATAACCAATCCAATCATTTGCTAGGCATACGATGATTGTATTCTTAATTGGTGATTGAGCAAGCAATTCTTCTCCAATTTCATGGAATACTTCAGCGGGGATAGCGACAATCAGAATATTATTGTTTATTTTAATGAGTTGGATTTCTGTTTGCACGTACATCTTTTTATTTTTCTCGATGAAGCTGAAATAACTCACATTAGATCGATTATAGGCTCTAAGTAATCTGAGAATACCTTGCTTAATCAGAAGAGTAGATAGTTTGTCCATAAATTTCATGTGGGGAGCGTTAAATTCAATTGGAATTTCAATTTTTCTAGTATATACATTAATATTCGTAATTTCATTGGTTGAAATGTGTTGTAGAAGAGAAATTGCATGATCTGCGAGGCGTTCACCAATTCGTTGAGTATGTTCATAACTGCAAAGGGCATTATAGTTGCCAAAATCGCCTTTAAAGTAGTAATCAAAATTAATTTTGTTGAAGTCCCATTGAGTTGGGAATAAGTAGGGATTAATATCCCCGCAAGGTCCATTTAAGTACATTGAGAAATGCGGGGCGAAATTTTTTTCGACTTTTCGGATTAAGTAGCCTGGATATTCGGCTGAAATCAATCGATTATCCCTATTTAAGGTCGTTCCATGGCAGGCGTAGTGGATAATGGAGGCTTTTAGAGCAGTCTCATTGGATATTCCAAAAACAAAGAGAGGATAGTTTATAGGTTGTCGAGGATGGCGACGATTGATTATTAATTTTTCAGTCATATCCAAAAATTTAGTTTTTACGCCTATTTTTCCATAATTTGCATTTTTTTTGGCTAAAACTGCCGAATTTATTATTTTTTCTTCAATTTTTTGAAACCAATCCACTCGAAGAGTATCTTTCAAATAGCCTTTAATTCCCTCCAGCCCTATTGTATCGGGAGCAGAATGATTATGCAAAGAGCAGATAAGAATATTCTTTTCTTTTACGCCTGTTCGTTGAGTAATTCGTTTTCGGAGGCGATTAATGATATGCCCATATAATCCTAGTAAATCACAGGCGATAATGAAAATTTCTTCATTTGCGGCTAAATAGATGGTTCGTACAAAAATATCATCATGAACACCCTCTGAATATCGGACATAATATCCTCCCAATGGTATATTTGAATGCAGGGGTGTGATTTTAATGGCAGAAAATCCGATTTGAGAAGGCAAATAATTCACCATATGAAAGAATATTAAAGTTCTTTTAGAAAAGCTATTTTATCTTTTTGCCCGAATTTTCTTCAATTGGGAAGCCATTTTCTTGAGTAATTTATTTTTAGTATAAGGTTCTTGCTTTTTCACTTTTAAACGCCCAGAGCGGAGCCACCAGAAGCGAGGATACCTAGCATTTAAATCAACTTCAAAATTTAATCCTAAAATGGTGGCAACTTGAGCCAATTCATCAATAGTCGGATTTTGAATGGCGGCTTTTTTCTTGATTCGGCGTCCTTGACTGCGACTCCGATTTGCATCAAAATATACTGGGTAAATATGGAACTGCCTCTTATTCCGCAAGTTACTACGCCTTTTTCTTGTGTTTTAGCATAAACTCCAATTATTATTTGATCCTCATTAAGTAATTTAAACTTTTTAATGCTAAAAATCGTATAGATTATGGAGGTTTAAAGGGAAAACCTCAAAGTCTTGGTGAAAAAAGAAAAACATTTTTTTTGGTGAAATTGAATGGATTTAACGATTGAGGAAGTTATAGAGAAAATTATTCAAGTAACCAAGAAAAGTAAAGAGGAAGTCTTACAACTGATTGAAAAAGAAAAGGAAAAATTTGGAGGACTATTAACAAGTTTCGGAGCTGCGTGTGTGGTAGCCAATAATTATGGGATAAAACTTTAAAAATTGATTCAAATGTATGATGTAATAATCTGTGGTGCAGGTCCAGGCGGATCATTTGCTGCTAAAATTTTAGCAGAAGCAGGATATGATGTCATTCTTATAGAAAAAGAATCTATTCCCCGAGATAAACCATGTGGAGGATGGATTACTCCTAAAGTTCTTAGTTTATTAAAAATTTCGCCTTCGAATTTCACCTGTATTCAACCCATAAAAGGAGCAGTCATTTGGATAAAAGAAAAGGAGAAATTACAACCTTATGAGATTCGATATCAAAAACCTGTGAGTTATGGTATTCGCCGCCTTGAGTTCGATACATTAATTGTAAATCAGGCAAAAGATTTAGGAGCAGAGATTATCGATTCTACCTATGTAACAAGAATTGTCCGAGAAAAAGATATGATATTAGTTCAAGCAAGTAAGAATCAAGAGTTTAAGGGGCGATTTATTATTGGTGCTGATGGTACACATAGTGTAGTTGCAAGAGATTATGGATTTCGCAAAAGATGGAAGCCTATAGAATTAACTCAATGCGTAGTGAGTGAAACAGACATAAATGAACAAGGACAGAATTTAACCGACTATTATGGCTTTCCAGAACTATTCCTTTATCCAAAAACAATGAGTTATGCGTGGTACTTTACGAAAAGTACCTACCTAAACATCGGATTAGGCATCCAAATGTCGAAAATTTCACCTACATATAATGTTAAAACATTATACGATGAGTTCCTCAAAAAATTGAGGACTATTAACCATTTGAAAGAAGTAAAGTTAGCGCCTGTGAATGCGCACACGTATCCTGTTTATTACGGACCATATCATTATCCAACCTATGGTAGGCGCGTTCTTTTGGTAGGTGATGCTGGAGGCTTTCCAATCAATTATACAGGAGAGGGAATTCGTCCTGCGTTGTTGTCAGCTAAGTTTGCTGCTGAAACATTGATAGACGCACTCGAGTTCGGCCGATTGAATTTAAGGAATTATTTTTTGAAATGGAACCAAGCTTTAAGAAATGAATATATTACAGGCGATATATTCCAAATGATTTTTTCTGCGATAGACTATGAGTTGCTTAAATCAGTTTTCTTGAAAGATAAACGATTTCGTAGGCTGTTTTTTGACTTATTTTTTAACTTAAAAAACCCTCGACAAGTATTACCAAGATTTCTATTGTATAATCGCTTATTTTTTTACAGATATTTTCGTTTTGGTTTTAGAAAGATTCTTGAAAAACTTTTAGATTTAACTTAAAATAGTAAAGGGCAATCATCGTTATTAATAAGTTTTTGCAACGTATGTTTTTTCGCCAGATGGTTTTCCACAAATGATGCATTCACCCCGCGCCTCATTAGTGGGAATAACACCGACAATTTCAACACCTTCTATTCTTTCGATTTCATCAGCACACTCTTCCGATCGGCACCAGTATATCAGAGTAACTTTTCCTTCATTGATTTTAGCCTTCATTTCTGTGAAAGAATTAGTTTCTACAACAATATTCTCATAGAATTTTTGAGCTTTTAAATAAAGATTAGTTTGTACTTGTTCTAGTAAGACAGCCACTTTCAACGATAAATCTTTCATTTCTACTTTTTGTCTTTTGCCCTGATCCCGTCGAACCGCCGTAACAAAATTTTCTGCCACTTCTTTAGGCCCAATTTCAAGTCGAAGGGGCACCCCTTTAATCTCCCAAATGTAAAATTTCTCGCCTGGGGTCTTTTCGGTGGCGTCGATTTCTACAGAAATATCAGCGGCTTTAAGGGCTTCTGCAATTTTTTGGCAAGTAGAGAGGACTTCTTCGAGTTTTTCTTTAAATATAGGGATAATCACTACCTGAATGGGGGCGATACGTGGGGGCAAAATCAGTCCTTTATCGTCACCGTGTAATGCGATGGCTGCCACGAGATAGCGGGCGCCATTACCTGTACAGGTTTGCCAGGCATACTGCTTTTGGTTATTCTCATCAATGTAAGTTATTTCAAATTTTTTGGCATAGGCTTGTCCTAAATTATTACAAGACCCATTTTCAAGCATACGTCCATTAGGCATAATATTATAATACTCTATGGCGCCGATAGCTCCAGGAAAGACTTCCCATTGTGGTTTTTCTACTTTTATAGGAGGGATTGCAAGAGCTTCCCAAATTTTATCATTAATACGCATATGTTCTTTTAATTCTTCTTCAGATTCTTCTTTAGTGGCATGAACGGTATGAATTTCATACCAAAACGTAATCTCACGATCACGAATGAGTGGGCGCGTATGTTTAGTTTCATATCGGAAGGATGATACTGTTTCGTAAATCCGTAAGGGTAAATCTTTGTAGGATCGAATCCACATAGCAAAGATGGGATACATTGCGGGTTCGCCTGTAGGGCGTAAAATATGGGTAGGATCTCCTTCACCACGTCCTTTAACCCAGAAAACTTCATCTTCAAATCCATCAAACCAAGCTTTATTCATTTGTGCATATTCTAAAGGCACAATTAAAGGAAAATAAGTTTCTTGAATGCCGCTCTCTGCAAATAACTTATCCCATATTTTCTTGATATTCGCCATGATTCTAAATCCATAGGGTTTCCACACAAACATACCCGCAACATTGTACCGTTTCTCAATAAGATCGGCTAATTGAATGATTCGATTATACCAGACCGCGAAATTTTCCGTCTTGGAAACGCCCAATTCCTTAGGCAGTTCCATGCTCAATTCTTCATCTTCCAATTCGTCCTTTGGCATTGCTCCGACCAGCTTGCAAATTTTTAAATTTCACTTTAGAATACATAGAATATCAACCTAAAAATTTTGTGAGTATAATGCATGAATTTGCTACGGCGCAAAGCATCGTGCGGACAGTTACTAGGGCAGCCTTGATGCATCAGGCAAAGAAAATTACAGAGGTCCGATTAGAATTGGGAGAATTCACATTTATCAATCCACAACAACTCCAATTCGTATTCGAGATTGCAGCAAAAGGCTCTCCTGCGGAAGAAGCTAAACTGATAATTACTAGACTACCTGGAAAAATTAAATGTCTTAAATGCGGTTATGAAGGAGGATTGAAATATACGGGGCCAGAAATTCATTCTTCCGTGATGGCAGCTTTCGTCCTTGACTGTCCAAAATGTGGAAATAAAGAAACCGAAATAATTGGCGGACGAGAATTACGTATAAAGGATATAAAGGTTGAGATGGAATAAAAAATTGTTTTTAATCTTTAATTCTAATCTTGAATTAATATACCATTGATAACACCGTGCTGACCAGGACGGCTTGTTACTTTGACCTTACCTAATTTTGTAGAAAGAATTGCACCCTTAGTAATGATTTTTCGCCGTGTATATTCAACGCTAGCGGGATTTGAGATAACTTCCTCAATTTTGACTTTTTCTGTCTTTCCAGTAGATGGATTTGAAACGTTTACAGTATCAGCAATATAAGCTTTGACTTTTTTATTGCCTCCACGAACACGCTCAATTTTAATTTTCCGGGGACCTATTACAGTTTCTGCGGGAGGACGCCCCATCTCATAGAGTCTCTTCTTTCTTGCAAAACGTACTCGAGCTCCCGTAGCGAGCCGTTTCGAGCGACCTTGCCAACGTCCCATAAGCACACCTTAACTCATAATTTGCTTTATCAAAAGAAAGATTCTCTAACTTAAAAAATTATCCTTCTAAAAATTTTATCAGAATTGTGTCCAAAAATTAGTTAGAATGATCAAAATAAAATAAGAAAAAAAAGGTAGAATTATTATAAAGAGTTTCCCTAATAATATCGTGCTTTTGTTGCAAGTAACCAAGGGATTCCTATAACTGCAAAGGCTAGGGAAATGATTTGGATCCAAAAGCCTATATTTGCGAAATTAAAGGATCCTCCGGCAATTGTAGTGATAACTGTTTGTAAAGTATTAGCAATTATAAAGGTCAAGACCATTAGCGCCATACCCCAAGCCCATTCTTGCTCTTGGAATAAACCAATTCCAGCTAATAGCGCAAATACTCCTAAAATGATGTTGCTAGTTCCGAGAACCCCGATAAAAGTTTGGAAATCTGGATTAGTGGTAATATTTTCGAGCCATGGGAAAAGATCTGGGAAGTAATAAAACAAACCATAGAGACATGTAAGTCCGCCAAGAATAAGCAGGAAGATATTTAATAATTCGTTACTATCAGGCGTGAGCTCCTTACTCTGCCAATCATGGGTGCAATCTTCACAACATTCAGGCCACTTTTTTTCTTTCGGTTCGCCTGCACCTACATCTTTATCACTCATTTTTGTGCCTCCTTAAAAGAGTTTAATTTTTCTATAATAAAACATCATTTGTCCTAATTTATAAAGTTAATTAAATAAAACGACTGAAATAAAAAATATGGATAAACAGTAAAATCTTCAGAAAATAGAAAAAAGAGATTAGGGAATTAAAAGAAAAATATGAGGATAAATAGGTTATTTTCGAAGAATGAGATTAATTTAATTAATTTTTTTTAAAATGAAATTATGAGTATAAACGTAAATAAGAAATTTTTCGTATATTTTACTAAAAGAAAAGGTTCGTATTTTAATTGAGATTTAAGATTAATTCAAACATCATAATAAT
>SUPS01000125.1:4760-11156 GCA_005191415.1 Candidatus Helarchaeota ASGARD archaeon Hel_GB_A | reverse complement strand
ATGTAAAATAGATTAATATGTGAGGGATGAGGAAAAATATTCACTGTTTTCATACAATTGATTCTAAATTTGTTTAAATAAGTATAATATTCGGAAATTAAGAGGGTAATATGTTATGTCAGTCATATCGGAGCAAGAGTTAGTCTATGGCAGCTATATAGCAGGCAATAACATAATCTTGGAGCCGGTCCTAAAAATTAATAAAATACCATTCCTTGCCACTCAAGTTCTAAGACCAGATCTTTTTAGAGAAGGGATTCTTCAACTTAACCAAGTTTTAATTGCACATCCAGGGGTTAATTTTGAAGGATTTTATGATCCCGTTGTATCAGTTACGGAGAACTATGTTGATTTTGATGGATTTGCACAATTTGCCCATTCATATTGTAAAATTCGATTTCCTACGAAGTTATTTAAGGAGCGAATCCAACAGGAAGGCACAACCAATGTGGATTTCAATCCAAATTTTATTAAAGATCTAAGAGATCGATGGCATACTCGGAATCTCTGGTTGTATATTGATCCCGATGGAGTAGAATTGGCGGTGGATAATAAATCTCATTATTTAGAGAGAATTAGAATGCCAACTTGGTGGAGAGATGCTTACCAACAACTCAATAAATATGTAAATATTGAAACTCTTGAATTACACGATTCGGGAAAGTTTTCAGGACAATTTAACAAAGTGATTCTTTCGGGAATGGCATTTCAACAATTAATCGATGAAATAAGTTACAGTTACCTTGTACCTCGAAATGGAGTTCGATCACTTCTTTGGTCTGGAAAGACAGTCGACCTTGCTCTTACGAGAACATCATCCAAAGAATCCAAATCCATTACATCAGTTAAATTACTCACACCATGTCAGAAGTCCATAAAATCATGGGGCGTTTGGCGAATTTTAAACCTTTCAGGTATTGCACGATATATTATCCAAGCAGACGTTTATTTGGCTGAAAAACAGCCAAATTTTTGGATATTACATGCAAATTCGGGAGTGAAACTACTTTTGGGATTTACACCATATACTAATGCATTATGGACAGAAAAAGCACGAAAAGAAGTGGAAAATCTTTTGAAATCTTTGGTTAATCAGAACGCTTCACTCAGAAGACGGCGAAGGAGGAAGTATAAGCCCCGAAATAAACCAAAATCTCGAATTAATTACGTTTCTGAGCATCCAGGGCAGCGAATAATCCTTGATTTCATCTTAAATTAAGGAAAGGATAATATTAAATATTCCTCTTTTTTTCTTTGGCTTTTTTTAGAAAGCAACCTTTATAATTTTCATTGATTTTAATCAATCATAAAATCCCAAAGGAGGTTTCATAAAAATCGCAGAGAAGGTAATTGAGGCTTATGCAATAGCGGTTACAGCGTTTCAGAAAGGTGATCTTTCAAAAGCTATAAAATATTGGAAAAAAGTTGTAAAAGCAAGAGGTATTGAGGAGAAAGTCAAAGGAAAAGCCTATTTAGGGTTGGGTTTTTGTTATTCAAGAAAAGATAATTTTAAAGAGGCCCTTAATGCATATAAATCAGCTCTTACAATATTTCGATCTTTAAATAATAAAAAAGCTCAAGCAGAATGTTTAGGGATTATAGGAGGTTTATATTTTAGAAATAATTATATTAAGGAAGCCCTCACCACTTATGAAATGGCATTATATTTTGCTAAACAGATTAAAAATAGAGAAATGGAAGCAGATATATTGGGAGATATTGGTTCTGTTCTTGATTATCTAGATAGATTTAATGATGCTATTGATGTTTTCACGCGGTCTCTTAAAATCTATCGGAAAATTGGAAGGCAGAAAAGTACGCGAGGTGAGGCACGGGCATTATATGATTTGGGAATGGTGTATTATCATGCGAAAAGATTAGGAGAAGCCCGTGCGCATTTAGATAAAGCATTACGATTGATGAAGAAAAATAATGATAGGAAAGGAGAAGCGAATTGTTACGCGACTTTGGGCGATGTCCATCTTGAACTCGGAGAAATAGATATAGCAGAGAAAAATTATGGACGAGCTTTGAAATTTTTTACAACGCATAACTCTTTATTTGGCATAATTAACACAAAAATAGGATTAGCAAAGATAGCACTTCAGAAAAATGATTTGACGTCTGCAAGAAAAAAGTTCGAGGAAACCTTTACTCTTGCAAGCAAAGGACAATATCCGAAGTTGATGGCATCATCTCTATTATACCTTTCAAAAGTGTATGAAGAATTGGGGGACCAAAAAGAAGCTAAGAATTATAAAACAAAAGCACAGAAAATTCTTAAAGAACTTGGTATAAAAATTGAGGAAATGAATCAAAAGTAATAGAAACTAAATTTAAATACAGCTCTTATTTCCTCTTCCAATTATTCTTTTGAATAAATGACCTATTTTTTTAAAATAAAGATTGAACGTATTATGTAATGAAATATATTTACAATTTAATTTAATTTGACCCGTTTTTATAGCTTTTAAGACACTATCTATTGATAAGTTATCAATTTCTATAAGAGTCTTCGCTAATCCAATATTGGATGCAATATGGGCATCACTACCTGCAACGCCGGGTAAATGAAGCATTTCAGCCAGTTGGACCGCCTTATTATTTGCATTCTTGCGAATATTTGAATTGAAAATTTCTATTGCATCAAATGGTAATGGGCTGGAATGTTCTTTCAAAATAGAACCAATTTTTGAATTATATTTAAAGGGATGAGCGGCTATTGCAAGTCCACCCTGGTCTTTGATAGCATCGATTGTTTCTAAGATAGTTAAATTCGGTTGTATGTCTTCATTTATCCCTAAAGCAAGAATATCGCCTTTTGTAGTACGGATTTCAGAACCAGGAATAATTAAAAGGGGAATGTTATTCTTTTTTACATATTGTATTGCTTTCTCGCTTCCCTTTATAGAATTATGGTCTGTTATGGCAATACCATCTAGGTTTTTCTTAATTGCCATCTCCACAATTTCTTGGGGCGTATTAAGTCCATCTATGCCCCAAATCTTATGTTTCGAGCAAGTCGAATGTATGTGGAGATCAAGTTTTTTCATTCAAAGACCAAGCCTGACGTTTTTAAAGTAAAAATAAATTATGGTTTCATTAATAGAAACCATTAATAAATATTTCCTCAATTAGTTAGTAGAACCATCCCTTATTTCCCTTGATTTTGAAGTACAAACTTTAGATTGTGAGGATCCACTTTGAGCTTGGCTTTTTTTATCAATTTATATTTAATATCTAAAATTGTATCAGTAGGTTTCACCTCAATTTCAATAAGATCTTGTCCTGGAAGCGCACCTAAAATTTTAAAGGTATATTTCATAGAAAATCACATACAATTTAATGAATTTTAAATATTCATGTATCACAATAATAAGGTTATTAATGAATATGGGGATAAAAATGGACTTTTTTGAAGTAATTAAGAAACGGCGTTCGATTCGGAGCTTTCAAAGGGATCAACCGGTTTCTGAAAGTGATCTTAAAAAGATATTGGAAACAGCAATAACAGCCCCATCAGCAGGTAATAGACAATCATGGGATTTTATTATTATAACCAAAGAGGAAACTAAGAAAGAATTAGTTCGTGCAGCTCTGGGGCAAGATTTTATTGCGCGTGCACCTGTTGTTATTGTTGTTTGTGCGAACATAGGACGATCGGCTGCCGTGTATGGAAGACGAGGACGTGATCTTTATTGTATTCAAGATACTGCTGCTGCTATTCAAAATATGCTTTTGACTATCACGGCTTTAGGCTATGGAGCGTGTTGGGTGGGAGCTTTTCAAGAAGCAGCCGTAAGTTCGATATTAAATATTCCAGAAGGAGTACGACCCGTGGCAATCATACCAATTGGAGTACCTAAGAGAAGTCCCAAGCCACCACCTCGGCTTCCTCTCAGTGAATTAATTCATTATGAGCACTATTAATTTTTTTCGATATAGGATTAAGATTTATTTCAGAAAAGGCAGTTTTAATTAAATTTATTAGGCTATCCTTTTCAATCATAAAATAAAACAAGTGGGCACCACATTTTCCCGTACAATCAGATGCGCCGAAACCCGGAACAAGAATTTCTGCGCCTTTTAATTGGCTGATAACAGATGCAAGATGACACTCTAAGTTTTCTGTAGTATTGGCGTAGATGATTGCAACAATCTTAATATAATTTGCATTTAAGAGGAAATCGATATGCCAAAAAAGCTTTTTTGTCAAAGATAAGTGACGATTCAGCCGATTTTCCAAATTTGTAGCAGTTTTTCCTAGAGCACTTCCTACATATACATAATAACCTTTTAAAAATAAATAAGTACCTAATTTCCCAATTTTTAGGTACTGTTTTTTCTCATTATGAATGATTAGAGCATAAACTCCTCGAGTCATCAATTTCTCTATAATTCCTTTATGGATTTATATTTACTTTTTTCATATTTTTTAACTATGGCTAAAGAACTTAATGAAATTCGGATCATTGAACTTTTTCGGAAACATCTGGATTCAAGTCCCCATATCTTTATGGGACTTAAGAGTGCCACGGGCATACACGAGGATGCGGGAGTGATACGCCTTAGCGATGGAAAGCTTTTAGTGGTAACCACGGATTTAATTGGGAGAAAGACACATGTGCCACCTAAAATGACCCTTTTTCAAATGGGACAAAAAGCTGTGACTGTCAATGTAAGTGATCTTGCAGCGATGGGGGCTGAGCCTTTAGGACTTGTTTTTAGTGTAGGGTTTCCTAAAGATATTACTACAAAGGATGTTGAAGATATTGCTAAAGGAATGAATGTTGCCGCAAAACAATACGGCACTTGTGTTTTTGGAGGCGATACAAATCAAACAGATGATATAATCTTAGCAGGGACTGCCATTGGGATCACGAATGAGGAACAAATTTTACTACGTAGTGGAGCTCAGGAAGACGATATCGTAGCTGTTACTGGATGGATAGGGGGAGCTGCATTGGGGCTGTATTGTTTGAAAAAAGGAATCGAACTTGATTTTCACCTTCTTCAATACACTTTAGAGCCAAAAGCGCGTCTTAAGGAAGCACTTATATTAAATAAATTGAAAGCAGTTACCGCCGCTGGAGATATTACCGATGGGCTAGCATGGGAAATTTTCAAAATTGGAGAGGCAAGTGAAAAAGGAATTATAATATATGAAGACCATCTTCCAATTCAAGAGAAAGTCATAGAAATTGCCCATGCATATAATTTAGACCCTCTCGAATTAGCATTATACATTGGTGAAGATTTTGAACTTGTACTCACTATTTCTCCGGATAAATGGGAACTAGTTAAGAAAAAATGCGCTGAAATGAATATAAAAATCACAGCAATCGGAAAGGTCATCTCCGATCGAAAAATACTAATGGAGATGAAAAGTGGACAGATAATTTCGCTACGAAAAGAGGGATATGATCAATTTAAAACTAAATTTTGATTATTTAAGGATTTTAACCATTCTGAATGCCGCTTCGCCCCAATGATAAAAATTTTCAATTCTTTTAATTTTGGTAAATCCTAATCGTTCATAGAATTGAATTCCTCGCGTATTTCCTACTCTAACATGTAAATACAATTTGTTAATCTCTTTATGATGTAACACATCTATAATAGCATTAATAAGTTGAGTTCCAACACCTAAACTTCGGTATTGAGGTGCAACGGCAATGGCAAAGATAATAGCAGTATGATTTTCGCCAAAATTTTGACCACTTCTTACTAAAATAAATCCGATAATTTGATTTTCATATTCAGCAACTAAGAAGAGTTCAGGTGCGCGTTTATGGAACATATTGTAATAATATCGGAACGATATCTCAAGGGAAGCTTCATTGACTCGATAGACTTCTGCCTCATCTTTTGGAGTATATTGCCGAATATTGATTGGAAGAATTTTTCTCTCGGATTTTGAGACAACATTCATATTCGGTCAGATCTATATAGTTTGTAAGATCCAATTTTCTAGATCTCTATCCATCATAAGATTAGTTAAATTTAACTTTTAAATGGATTTATCATGCCGACTAGTAAATGGCTTAAACTCGGATTAATTTTAGGAGTTTTAATAATAGTTATTGTAGCCTTGCTTTTAATAATTCCTTTTGGCCCCTCATGTCCTTCAACGAAGCTTACTTTTACAGAAGAAAAAAATATCACTTTAGATCCCGAACAGGGTTCGACATGGAGCATACCAGTATTTGATGGCACTAATATCGTAGTATCTTGCGAAAGTAGATGGAATATTACTCTAAGAAAATACGATTTGGATTTAAATCCCATTGGACCGGCCGTGGAAGTTGTAAATAATACCGACGCAAGGAATCAATATATCTCAGACCATAAACACTTCTTTCAAAATGGTTACCATTATATCTTATTTGCGGCATG
>SUPS01000125.1:0-4750 GCA_005191415.1 Candidatus Helarchaeota ASGARD archaeon Hel_GB_A | reverse complement strand
CACGGTGACGTGGGGAAATGGATCACTTTTTCTCATCCAATTAGATTCGGACTTCAACCGAGTGAATTTTACCTGTGTCGCATGGGATGATCCCCCAGTTGCTGGAGCTGGAGTAAAAAATATCCTTTCTCATATAAAGTGAATTTTACCTGTGTCGCATGGGATGATCCCCCAGTGAATGATATGTTGTTAGTTGGAGATGGGATTAATGTGTATGCAGGTAAATTTCTACCTTCAGATATACCAGGCGCAATTCATAAAATCCGAAAATATGATACAAATCTAAACTGGCTAGCAAATTATTCAGAGGGCATAGGAGATACCACACATGTTAATGGTGGTGCCACTATTTTTTATGATAATAAATTCTACATGGTAGCACCTAATAAGATTGGACCAGGTGCAAATAGTCTCTATTATTTGATTATATATGATCTTGATTGGAACGCAGTTGAAACACCAAAGATTATCCTCAATGTTCCCAATAAATTAGGACTTATCAATGGGTTGTCAGTATTTGAACAACGATTCATTATCCATTATTGTTTTGGGCCATATGAGGCAAATCCTATTGCACGCGCTGTTTATGACTGCAATTGGAATCTATTACAAAATGAAACAGTATATAGCTGGGGCGAAGGCGATAATACAACAGGGCATCACGCACCACATACAATTATTGTAGGAGATACCCTATATTTAGGCTACACAAACCAGACACCATCTTTTAATGGCGGATTAGCAAAGTTTCAGGTTTCATCTTCCATATAGAGGTCATGTTGGACAATATCCGAAAATTTAAATCGCTTTCGGAGTTCATGACGTTGATTAAAATTTTTTATAACCATTTTTAAGCGGAATTTGCTCTTTAGAGACCGCAAGAGAAATTTAATGAAC
The DNA here is from genome assembly GCA_005191415.1 of Candidatus Helarchaeota ASGARD archaeon Hel_GB_A. Classification (GTDB taxonomy): domain Archaea; phylum Asgardarchaeota; class Lokiarchaeia; order Helarchaeales; family HEL-GB-A; genus HEL-GB-A. The sequence continues at coordinate 3,853 of SUPS01000125.1, read as the reverse complement.
CATTTTTTTCGTCTCAGGAATTTATTGTAACCTCTATTTATAATTTCAATGATGATATCCCGCGGCGCGCAATCAGGGTGTATATTACAGACAGGAAGGGCTTTTCCCCAGTGGCGTTCCGGATCGATATATCCTTGTGCGAGATATTCATCCCAAAGGCGTGTACCTTTAAAGACATTTAAAATACCAAAGAGGGGCGCATCAAGATCCAATTTAATGCTAAAATCAATCGTATTTTGAAGTTCTTGAATTGTTTCGCCCGGTGCACCGAGGATGAAAGACCCTGTAATAAAGTCTATTTGCGCTTTACGAATTTTTTTCACGGTGAGAAAAGCGTCATTTATTGTCGCATGTTTGTTATAATAGTCTAAAATTCGTTGGTTACCAGATTCTAAACCTAAATAAATCATTCTACAGCCTGCATGGCTCATTTCGTTGTACATCTCTAGAGATCCTCCAGTCGTCCGCCCTTCACAAATCCAATTGATATCTAGGTTTCTATGCCGAAGCTCTTGACATAAGCGGATAACATGCTTACGATTTGCAGTGAAATTATCATCCACCAACAAAAAATTTTCATATCCTAAATGAGTTAAATATTCAAATTCATCAGCAATTTTATGAACGTCTCTTCTGCGCCATTTATTTCGACTCCACTGAGTAGCTAAACAAAATGTACAATTATATGGACATCCGCGGGAGGTTCCAATCGAGGTGAAAAAATCAATGGATAGATTTGCATAGTTTCCATACGTATTTCCTTTAATGAGATTCCTATCGGGGATAGGTAATGCATCGAGATCCTTAATAAGTGGGCGATCTGGAGTACTTTTTACAATATTGTTTTCTCGATATGTTATCCCAGCCACTTCAGAAAGATCTCGCTTTTTTTCCAACGCATTCACAAGTTCTACAGCAGTATATTCGCCTTCGCCTCGCACGCAAAAATCTACAGCAGGTGTTGTTTCAAGAATTTTTTTGGCATTAAATGTTGCAAAATAACCGCCAAAAATTGTAATTAAATTGGGATTCGTCTCTTTAATATCTTGAACTAATTCAATTGCTTTCTGTCCTGAATGAGAATAAGTAGTGAGCCCGAGGATATCCGGTTCTAATTTTTTAATTTTTTGTTTCAATTTCTCATCAGAAAGATTTTCACCTGCCTGATCCGTAATGCTTACTTCATGACCTGCTTGATTTAGTACCCCTGCAATATAGAGCAGTCCTAAAGGGGGAACACTGCTGCCCGTTCCAACCTGCCATGATGGTTCTGCAGGTAGAAGTAAGGCTACTTTCATTTTTCTCACCTTTCAATAGATTTTATAGTTCATAGTTAAATTGAATATATCGTTATGGATATTTATAAAATACAAGTTCTACTATACCAATTAAGAAAATTTCGTTTGAGTTGATTTGACAATGCGAAAACCAAAAAAAATTCATGATGGAATTTTTTTAATCGGAGGAAATGGATTAACAGGTCCAGGAGATTGTTTGATATACCTAATTCAATCAAGTAGTGGATTAATACTTATCGATTGCGGTCTTGGTGAAGACATCAATCGTTTGATCGCGAACATCAAGGCATTAGACTTAGATCCTAAGGATTTAAGGGCTTTAATAATTACTCATTGCCATATTGACCATATTGGTGGGGGAGCAGAATTAAAAAGGAAATTCAAAGTTGAAACTTATGCGCATAAATACGATGTGCCAGCTATTGAAGGAGAAAAGCTAGCTATGACGGGGGCGACACTTTATGGAACGGATTATGAGCCTTTTAAAATAGATCATGTATTAACTATGGAAAAAGGAGAAGAACCACTCGATTTCGGAGATTATAAACTCGTATGTGTCCATACTCCTGGGCATACCCCTGGTTCAATTTGTGTATATACAGATATCAATGGAAAGCGTGTATTATTTGCACAGGACGTTCATGGACCCTTATTTGAAGCCTTTGGGTCTAATATTACCGATTTTCTTGAATCGCTGGATCGGTTAATTGCCCTTAATGCCGACATTCTTTGTGAGGGACATTTTGGTGTGTATCAACCTGCGTCGGAAGTTAAAAATTATATTCAACGCTATATTCAACAATATTCTAATCGTTTATGATAATTTTCTTTTCGATTATGCCAATTAATTCGAGAAATTCTATTCTCATATTACCGATTTATTAAAAGAACGCCTATTGAAACCAGTATAATTGCTACGATTAAAGCAAAAGTAGGCAGCTCTCCCAGAATAAGAAATGCAAAAATCGTTGCTAAAATAGGTTTCAATAACGCCAGACTAATGCCTTGACTAACTTCAATTTTTTTAATGCCTTTAAAGAAAATAAAGAGTCCAAAAGCAGTTGATATAAAACCTAAAAATAAAATCAAAACCCATTCGACTGAAGTATATTGAAAGAGTACTCCAAATTCTTCAGGTATAAATATTAGGATAAGAAAAACGGGAATACAGGCGAGAAAAGAGGTTATCAGATTATATTTAATTTCGATATTGGAGATTTTATCTTCAGAACTGAAAATTTTTTTTCCTACTACTGAATGAATACCGAACATGGCAGCGGCAGAAACTAAGAGTAAATTTCCGAAGAAATATTCAGGAGTTAGAACTAAGAGAAATTGAAAATCGGTAACAAGTATAGTAGTGCCAGTAAATCCTATAATAAATCCAATTGTTTTTAAAAGAATATTTTTTCTTTCGTGAAGTACTAAAATTGCATAAAGAGTGGCAAAAATCGGATAAGTAGTATAAAGAGCGGATGCTACATTGGCTTGAGTTAATTCAAAATGAATACCCAAGAAGTAGAGAACATTAGAAATGCCCAATCCCACCATACTTGCTAATAAAATTATCAGGAAATATTTTTTTGACATTGTCTTAAGTTCTTCAAAATCATGTTGTACGCCTAAGAGAAAAATTAGGAAAAAACCAGCTAAAAAGAAGCGTAAAAATGATAAGGAAACAGCCCCAACCCTCCCTTGAAGATATTCACCGATAATTTCACTAAATGACCACGTAAAAACTCCAAATAAACATAATAAATATCCCTTTTGTGTTTCTTTCATTGTGAATAATCTTTTGGGAATAATCTTTTATGAAGTTTATTATATTAAATTCTAAAATGGCTCTTTACATAGCTTAATTTATACACATGATAAAATTAGGGAAGGAGGCGTTCTGGTTTAATTCTTAGCCACTGTTGTGATGTTTGAAAAGCTTCAGCATATTTAACACCCGTTTGATAGCCTCGGAATTTCGCCATCACTTCGATAAATTCAAGAATGTCTATATTATCATGATATTTCAGCCATTTTATTTGGGATGTGTGGCATAGTAGCATTTTTTTCTTGGTTTCGAAAAAATCGGTTATATCAACATATTCATGCGGCTGAAAATTAACGCCAGCTAACGTATCCATATAGTAAATGGGACAAATCAGTTCATGTGCATCGTACTCAGTTTTTATATTAGGTAAACTGGAAACAAAACTTGCATTTAAAACCGCGTTAGAAACAATCCTATGGTCCGGATGATAATCAAAGGGGGAATGAGTTATGATAATATCAGGTTTCGTCTGTCTGATTAAATTAATTAATTTAAGGCGTGTTTCTTTATTTTCAAAGAATAATTCATCTGGTTCTCCAAGCCAATATAAATCGGCATTTATAATTTTCGCCGAATTTTCAGCTTCTTGCTTTCTTGTCTTTTTTAATTTCTCGATTGATAGTTCTGAAGAACCAGCAGAACCATCAGTTACTATAGCCATGATAACCTTATGCCTATTTGAAGCATATTTTGCTAGAGTTCCTCCACATAAGATTTCTAAATCATCAGGGTG
>SUPS01000124.1 GCA_005191415.1 Candidatus Helarchaeota ASGARD archaeon Hel_GB_A | reverse complement strand
CCAAAATTGGAATTGATGGGAGGAGGTTCCGCGGCGAATTTTGCGATTGCTTGCACAAGATTGGGACTAAAGACAGGATTTATCGGAAAACTAGGAAAAGATGCATTTGGAGAGAAATTAATTAAGGATTTTCATGCTGAAAATGTAGATACTCAAGGGGTTGTATATACTTCAGAGATACCAACAGGGGTTTGTTATGCTGCAGTAGATAAAAATGGGAATCGGATTCTTTATGCATTTAGTGGAGCCGCCAATGTATTAGAACCTGAAGATTTAAAAGAAGATTTTGTGAAATCTTTTCGGATTCTTCATTTAGCAAGTCTGAGAAATCTACGACCCCTCGTCCGAGCCGCTCGAATTGTAAAAGATCTACCAACGCGAGTATGTTTGAATCCTGGTGCGCTTATCGTAGATCAAGGTTTAAAAGTGGTTGAACCCCTCCTAAATCTCACCGATATTTTCATTGGATCACAGGGGGAAGTAAAACGCCTTTTTCAAACGGAAAATCTATCAGATGGATTGATGCAATTATTAAATTACGTGGAGATAGCAGTTATCACGCAAGGAGGAGAAGGATGTTTAATCGCAACAAAAAATTTGCAATATCAAGTTCCTGCAGAAAAAGTCAAAGTGGTTGATACGACAGGTGCAGGCGATGCTTTTAGTGCAGGGTTCATTTGGGGCTTGTTGCGGTATAATTTTGATTATTCCAAATTGGAAATCTGTGGAAAAATAGGTAATTTAGCTGCTGCAAGCTGTATTCAACAAGTGGGAGCTCGTCAGGGGCTTTTAACAAAAAAGGAGCTAGAACAGATCTTGAAGGATAAAAATCTCGAATAAATTTTAAACGTTTAATAACATTAAAAAAATTAAAAACTGGTGATTTAATTGGTCACGATTGCTATTATAATGGGAAGTAAATCAGATCAGAAGATTGCAGAAAAAGTTAAAATGGTTTTAGAGGAGTATGGAGTTGATTATGATCTCCAAGTGATTTCAGCACATCGAAATCCAGCAAAATTAGACAGGTATATTGAAAATTCAGATGCAAAAATTTTTATTGCAATAGCAGGGTTATCTGCAGCACTTCCAGGTGTTATTGCATCAAAAACTCTGAAACCTGTAATTGGTGTACCCGTGGAATCTAAGTTGGGAGGGCTTGATGCGCTTTTATCCATAGTTCAGATGCCTAAAGGGATTCCCGTTGCTACCGTAGGAATTGACAATGGGCAAAATGCGGCTTTTTTAGCCTTAAGAATTTTAGCTCTTACAGATTCTAAACTTGAGGAGCGGTTGAAAGCAACTATCGAATAAATGGAAATACAAAAAGATTTTTTTTTAACCAGATATTTTTATTGCAGACAACTTTTTTAAAGTAGAATTATGATTATAACAATGATTTTGATTTTAAAAATCGGGGTTTGTTAATGCCAATACGGGTCGTTATCATTGGCGCAGGTGCTGCGGGACTCTTTGCCGCGTATGAATTGTGTCAATTAAAAAAGTTAGAAATTAAAATTGTAGAAGAAGGTCCAGATGTAGATAAACGAAATTGTGCCTCTAAGGAACATGCTGTCTGTTTAAAATGTGATCCTTGTCGTATGTTATGTGGAGTTGGTGGAGCAGGTGCATATTCTTCTGGACTTTTAAATTTAGATCCACATATTGGGGGGGATTTAGCCGAATTAGCCGGTTCAGAACAGAGAGCCCAAAAGTTAATAGAAAAAATTGATTCAATATTCTTAAAACATGGAGCTCCACAGGAAGTATTTTATCCAAATGAAGAAAAAATTGCTGAGATTCAGCGATTAGCTGGATCTGTAGGCATTCGCTTTATTCCTGTCCGACAACGGTTAATTGGAACTGAAAATGCACCTAAAATTATAAAAAGCATTCAAGAATACCTAGAAAAAAAGGGGGTTCAGTTCTTATTAAATCAACGTGTTATAGAAATTACACCAAATACAGTAAAGCTCCAAAATGGTAATGAAATTCAGTTTGATTTTTGCCTAGCTGCCCCAGGGAGATCTGGAATGCATTGGCTCGCTACACAAATGGAAAAATTGAAAGTTGAGACAAAATATCTTCCCGTGGATATTGGAGTGCGAGTAGAGGTTCCTGCCTTTATAATGGACCACATTTGTCAATTTGAGAGAGATCCAAAATTTCATATTTTTACTACAACTTATGATGACTTTGTAAGGAGTTTTTGTACAAATCATAGAGGATATGTCGTGCAGGAAGTTTATGATGATGGTACGGTTGCCGTAAATGGCCATTCTTTTATTACGGAGAAATCACAAAATACCAATTTTGCGCTATTAGTGAGAGTTGCGCTTACACATCCTTTAGAAGATACGAGTGCCTATGGAAAAAGCATTGTACAGGCATGTACTACCCTTGGAGGAGGAAAACCACTAGTACAAAGATTGGGAGACATTAAACGGGGTCGGAGATCCACAGAAGAAAAAATAAAAAAGAATATAATACAACCTACCTTGAAAAATACAACCGCAGGGGATATTAGCATGGCATTTCCACATCGAATTTTGACGGATATTTTAGAGGCAATCGAAAGATTGGATAGAGTAATTCCAGGGATTGAAAGCAATAATACCTTATTATATGCACCTGAAATCAAGTATAGCGCAAAACAGATAGTTACTAATGAACATTTAGAAACTAGTATAGAAAATCTTTTCGTAGCAGGGGATGGGGCGGGGCAGACTAGAGGTATTATAGGGGCAGCTGTCTCAGGTATGATTGCAGCGCACGGGATCATTCAAAAGGTAGCTTAATTAATAAGAATCGTTTATTGTTTGTTGGTGAGTTTTTTGCCAATTCATCCTATTGAGTTTAGGTACAATACCAAAGAAATGCGCGATCTTTTTACCGAAGAAGCTAAATTACAGAATTGGCTAGAGGTAGAAGCCGCACTGGCTAAAGCACATGCAGAAGTGGGGAATATACCTATCTCCGCAGCAGAAGAAATCGGAAAAAAGGCAAATCTTAATTATGTTACCTTAGAGCGAGTAAAGCAAATAGAGAAAGAGATTCATCATGACATAATGGCGATGGTTCGAGCACTTGATGAGCAGTGTGATGGAGATGCAGGGAATTATATACATTACGGTGCCACCAGTTACGACATTGTAGATACTGCTTTGGCACTCCAATTAAAAAAGGCTTTAAATGTGATAGAAAATAGAATTCTTAACCTCTTAAGGGTTCTGCTTAAACTTTGTGAAGAACATAAAGAAACGGTGTGTGTGGGGAGAACACATGGGCAACATGCAATTCCAACCACCTATGGGATGAAATTCGCTGTATGGGCTGCAGAGGTGGGTCGCCATCTTTCTAGATTAAACGAAGTGAAATATAGATGTTTAAAAGGGAAGATGAGTGGCGCAGTCGGTACCATGGCAAGTTTTGGGAAAAAAGGATTCGAAATTCAAGATTTGGTAATGAAATATCTCGGATTAACCCCAGTTTTAATTGCAAATCAAGTGGTTCAACGCGATATCCATGCAGAAGTAATTGTATTATTAAATTATATCGTAAGTACAGCTGACAAAATCGCACGAGAAATCCGTAATTTACAACGTACTGAAATTGGAGAAATATTTGAACCATTTGCAGCTAAACAAGTGGGCAGTTCTACCATGTCTCATAAAAGAAACCCACATAAATCGGAAAGAATTGTTTCATTAGCAAGAAGAATTAAAACAAATATAATTGTAGCATTTGATAACATCCCTTTGGAGCATGAACGAGATCTAACTAATTCCGCGAATGAAAGAATAATTATTCCTGAAAGTTTCATCTTAACGGATTATATCTTAAGCCAATTAATCTCCATTTTGGAGGGCTTGGAATTTAACTATGAGAATATAAAGCGAAATTTAGAGCTTACAAAGGGACAGATTCTCTCAGAAAAAATAATGATAGAACTTGTAAAGAAAGGGATTAGCCGTCAAGAAGCACATGAAATATTAAGACAAAGTGGAATCAAAAGCCGAAAAGAAGGAAAAAGTTTGAAAGAAGTGATCATCGAAAATCCAGCTGTCAATAAATTTGTTATCGTGAAAGAATTGGATGAATGGTTAAACCCGAAAAACTATATTGGCACTGCTATAGAACAAGTTGAGAAGGTTATAAACCAATTAAAGAGGTACATAGAATAAATTTAGTCAAATGGGGCAAAAATTCATGAAGGATGAACAATATACTTATGAGAAAGCTGGAGTTAGCATTGATAAGGCTACTCAAGCCCATAAAATCATTGGTAAATTAATTGAAAAAACATATAAATTTCGTAAAGGGAAGTTTGGGGAAGTTTCTGGAGAATATGGGCATTATGCGGGGTTAATTGAAATTGGGGAGGGACTCTGTTTAGCATTACATGTAGATGGTGTTGGGACAAAGGTTCTTGTATCACAATTAATGAATAAATATGACACAATTGGAATAGATTTAGTTGCCATGCATGCAAACGATTTAGTTTGTATGGGAGCAGAACCTGTAGCACTTGAAGATTATTTAGCAGTAGAAGAAGCCGATCCGGAATTAATTGCAAAAATAATGAAAGGTATAGTTGCAGGTGCTGAGATTGCGCAGATGGCGGTTATTGGAGGAGAAACCGCAACGATGCCGGATATAATTAAAGGGGAAGTAAAGGGTAAAGGCTATGACCTTTCGGCAATGAGTGTAGGCGTGGTAAAAAAGACAGATATTATTACAGGTGAAAAAATTGTACCATCGGATATAATAATTGGTTTAGAAAGCAGTGGAATCCATTCTAATGGCTTAACTTTAGCAAGGAAAGCTTTATTAGATTTAGGAGGATTGACGATTGAACAAGTTGGAGCAGATTTATTGAGACCTACGAAAATATATTCACGAGAAGTTTTGGAAATCATTCAAAATATCGAAGTTCATGGATTGGCACACATAACAGGAGGGGCATTTTCAAAATTAAACCGCTTAAGTTTTGGGAATATTGGATTTGCTTTAACTGATTTGCCAGATCCTCCGAGGATATTTAAAAATATTCAAGAGATCACTAATATCTCGGATTATGAAATGTATCGAACGTTCAATATGGGCATTGGATTTTGTATTATTACAGATGAATCAAATTATTCTGAAATTGAAAAAATCTGTCGAAAATATAAAACCAAAACATACCAAATTGGAAAAATAATTGAAGAAAAAGGCGTTTTTATCACTAATACAAGAGGACAGAAGATAAAATTGTAAAAAAAAGTAGAAATGAATGAATAATTTATTTTTTCATAATTTCTTTAGCGATTTCAACGACTTCTTCAACACTCAATCCCATTTGAGACATAGTCTGTTGGTAGGTATCTACGAATTTTCGGAAAATTTCGATTCCCTTCTCGATTTGAGCTTTCTTTACAGCCATAGTTATTCTCAAGAGTTCTTCTCTATTAGGCTCTAAACCTGAATCCTTCAACGCATCTTTTAAGATAACATCTGTTCCCGAAAATTTACCATAGCGAAATATAGATTCCTTCCCAAGCCATGTATGAGGGATTGTCTCATAGGTGTAGGGATGGGCTAATACTCCAGCGGCATGAATACCTGCTTCATGTTTAAATGCGTTTTGTCCAATAACGGGTTTATTTACCGGAATAGGTACCCCTGCATATTTAGAAATCAATTCACAAGCTTCCACCATTACTTCTAATTTTATTCGGGTATTGATGCCATATAATGTCTCTAATGCCATAATGACTTCTTCTAGGGGCGCGTTCCCTGCGCGTTCCCCAATTCCAGTAAAAGTACCACTTACTCCCTGAGCCCCAGCTTCGATTGAAGCAAGTGTATTGGCTGTCGCTAATCCTAAATCATTGTGACAATGAATACCTGGGGCAGGAGGAGGAGTATAGCCTTCATCTATGAGAGCTTGCACGATCTTTTTGTAAAGCCAGATAGTCGTTGTGGGCGTGAGGGAGCCTGTAGTGTCCGAAATTCCGAATCCAGCCCATTTATTGCCAGCTGCTTCCTTAGCAGCTACAATTAATTTGGCAAGATAGGGGATATGGCTTCTCGAGCAGTCCTCTCGCCCCATTATAATTAATAACCCGTGATCCCGTGCATACTCTGCTGCTTTGCAATACATCTCGATATTTTCTTCAGGTGTAATCTTTAATTTGGCTCTAATGTGAAATTCCGAAGAAGATGTAAAGAGATCTATTGCTTTAGCATCGCACTCAAGAGCTTTGTCTATATCGGATTGTTTGGCACGACACATGACGAAAGGCAAAAATTTTAGATTTTCTGCATGAATCATTTTACAAGCCTTAACTTCCTCTTCAGAAACTGCGGGAAAGCCGATTTCAACGGTATTTATTCCCATTTCGGAGAATAATTTGGCAATTTCTACTTTTTCTTCTGGATTAAAAATAACTCCGGTTTGTTGCTCACCATCTCGTAGAGTTTGATCGCCTATTATAACTTGTGATGGAAAACTGGTTCCCTTTTCCGCATGATATTCAATCGTATAGTTGTGTAGCCAACCTTTTTCATAGATTTCGGCATAATCGGGAGGTAATTTCTTTAGAAACCTTTTCATTTTCAATTTAGGCATAAATTATCGCATCTCCTTAACTCAATTTCTATACTCTTTAAAATATCTTACTCTAATTCTCGATTTTATGTATTTAAGTTTTTTTTATAGAAAATAAGAAAAAATCGACATTCTAATTATGAGGAGGTTATATTCGAGGAAAGTAGAATTATTTTAGAAGACCATGAAGGTATAAAACGAAGCTATTGTTCCTAGATTTTAGATAAGGTTGATCTTTTATGGTACAAAATCCTAGGAGTTGAAATATAACTCATTAGAGTGATAAAAACTTATTAAATCGAGTTAATGATAGAAGTATTGAAAAATTTAATATTATATTATAACAACTATTTAACGCATATAAAATAAAGCCCCAGAGGGGATTTTAACCAATTCTAAATGATTAGAAAAGGTGGATATTCATGATCTACTTAAATTTAAATTATTTTAACACAATCCGCGGACCACAAATTTTCTTTACCTATCCAGAAGAAGCAAATGAAAATGTTGTTCAATCAGTTGCTAATTTGTTAAATATTTCTGAGTTAATTAAACAAAAATTTTTCCTATACGAAGGGGGTGATTTCAAGACTTTCAGTCTTTACTTCGAAATTCCCTCAGAATGGGCGCGTGGAAAAAAAGAAATGCTACTTCTTAGTATTATCCTTCCTCCAGATTATACGATTGAAAATAAAGACCCAGTTCGTTTATTACTTGAAAAGGTAGAAAAAGAAATTAAACAACTAGAGAACGGCTTTATGGCTTTTTACGAATATGATTACTCGAAAATGGAAGAATACGAAGATGAAATTGAAATGCTTGCCTCTGAAGTTCGGGATATTATTAAAAAATACTCTAAAGAGGCGAAAATTGCCGTTAAAGAAGCAAAGAAAATATCATTAGAACAATTAAAAGAAATTTATCAACAAAAAACACTGGGAATTTATGTTATTGATGATGATTTTTTGAATTATTTGTTTGAACTCGAACAAGATGAAACCCTATTCATTCATTTTAGTGATTTTATTGAAAGTGGAATATCTGTCTTCACAACTGAAGAATGTTTACAAGACCTACAATTGGAGGACAATCTTAAAGGAATTATAAAGGATTTCATTGGAAGTCGAGAAACATCCCAGGAGGAGATTGATATACTAAAACAAGGAGTTGATCCACGTCGAATGCCCTCCGATGCGAAACTATCTCTAATAGCATTAATAAATTATTTGAAAAAAGTGAATCCAGAATATGATTTAACAATTGTAAGTCCAAATCAGCAGTTTCTTCGCTTTATTCAAGATTATTTTCCTGATTTAAGAAGCCTACCACCAAGCAGTTTCTTTTTAGAGATTAGTAATAGTCTAGAAAATAAGGAAAGCAGAGATTACTTTGAAAGTTTAAGGAAAAGACTTATGAATTATGAACTTCAAAGAGCTATGGCTGCTGAAGGGCAAGGGGCATCTAGTGAGCATTTGACATGGTTAATTGAGAAAGCGATAAGTGTAGCGAGTCAGCCAATTATACCTATCACAACCGTGGAAGAGAAGCAAGAAGTTGGTTTTTCTACGAAAGAATTGTCTCTTATTAATAAATTTATTGCTGGAGAAGCAATTATTAAATCTGAACTTGTATTAATTGAAAAGTATGAAGAATTCTTGAAAGGAGTAAAAGATGCAAAAAGTGCTTTATTGGAAATTCAGGAGGAAATAGCGAAAGATGAACTCATTAGTGCGCAAACAAAAATATTCAACACTACAAAAAAATTAATCGATTCTTTTCTATTAGCTTCAGCATCCTTAGTAGAAAATGAAAAACGAACACAAATTCAGATTTTAATTGCCAATTTCATCGCCAATTTTGAATTTTTAGCCGCACTTTCTCATTTAAACTTATTAGAAGTCACACAATCTCTTGAAAGATTTAATTTAACAGCTGCTTTCAGTGCAATTGCAAATCAAAAAAGGAAAATTTTAATTTCAAATTATTTAAAGAGCATAACGTGTTTATATAACGACGCTTATGAAGATGCGATTCATAATTTTGCCATTACAAGTGAATTAGGGCAGAAATATAATTTTTCAGGCTATCAGATTATGTGTTTGGCTGGTAAAGCGATTTCAGAATTATTAGATGGGCAAGTTGAAACGGCATATAAGACTATTGAGGAGGTCGTATCATTAGTTCCTAATAATGAGGAGAGTACTTTAACAATGTTTAATGAGTTTGGAGATAATTTTTATATGATGGGCAAGTCAGAAATTGCAATTCATCTTTATAATGAAGCATTAGAAATGGCTATTTTTTTAGGGGAAAATGAAGTCGCGTCCGAAATATACTCTAAAATAGAAAGAAGTTTTTATGCGGTTGGCGCATATACTACACCACTTTCGGCAGAACTTCATAATCTGATTACTAAAATTCATACTTTAAAGGATGATGCAACTATTGAAAAATATAATCAACAGATCGCAAAATTAGGAGAAATTAATCAATTACTTTTCTCAAAACAATTTCCCTATATAACAGATAGCTGGATTTCAGGAGACCAGTTAAATAAAAATTTATTGCAACCGTTTGATTTACTTCATGTTGTAGTTGAAAGAAAACATAGAGGAAGAGGATTTCGGCAGCGGAGATTTGTATATACCGATCTCTATTGCTATCAGCAGGACCTTGGTGGAGTTATAATCCGAGTTCCAGGAATTTTAGAATTGAAAGTTAAGCAAGTTCCTATGATATATAAAATTACATTAAATCCAAATAATTCGAGGTTTAAGATAATAGATACTTCAATAGAAGATAAACAATATTACTACGCGCGGGCGATTATCCAAGCAAAATCAAAAAATCATATCATGGTTAAACGAATATTTCCTGAGATTTTTGGAAAATTTTTCGAAGATTAGCTCTTGAGTTGAGAATTTCCAGGGAGAAAAATATCATGCGGAGAAAGTTCTTTGGATCCAGCGGGCGTTACAACTGCCAATTTAGCTTTTACCCATAATTCTGGGATTGTCTTAGCTCCTGCATACCCCATTGCAGCTTTTAAACCACCAACAAATTGTTGAACAGTTTCAACCAAAGGCCCCCGATAGGGAACCCAACCTTCAACACCTTCTGCAATTATTTTAGAGGGTTGGCTGTATCGATCAAGAGCATAACGTTTTTGTTTCGCTGCTTCGGAACCCATTCCATAATACTGTTTGTAATAGCGTCCTTCTAGAGCTACAAGACGTCCAGGACTCTCTTTCGTTCCTGCAAATACGTTTCCCATCATACATACAGATGCACCAACAGCCAATGCTAATGCAACATCGCCTGGATTTTTAATTCCACCGTCTGCAATAATTGGGGTTTTAGCACCTGTTTCTTTAACAGCATCAGCACAAGATGCAGTTGCAAAGAGGGTAGGAGAGCCTGCCCTTGTCACTATTGCCGTACTACAAATAGAACCTGAACCAATTCCCGCGCGAAGTCCTTGAATCCCTTCTAATTTAGTTATACAGTCAAGAGCAGCTTCATAAGTTCCAACACTTCCCACAATTATTGGTGATTCAATTTCCTTTAGTAAAACTTTACAAGCCTCAAAACAATTTTTTGAATGAAAATGTGCAACATCTGTAATGAAAAGATCTACAAACTTGTCTAATGCTTTTGCGCGTTCCAGATCGAATGGCGAAATAGCAGCGCCGCATAAAAGTGCCCCTTCTTCATCGCGAGATGAATTAGGAAATTGCCCTTTTAAAATTAAATCTTTTATTGTTATAAGCCCGATTAATTTTCCATTGTCAACGACAGGTAATTTTTCGATCCGGTGTTTATGAAGTAATTTTTTCGCTTCATCAATCGAAATATCTTTATTAGCCGTAATTACATCGCGTGTCATAATGTCTTTGACGAGGAGATTATTATCAGCAAAGCGTACATCACGCCATGTACAGATTCCAACAATATGTCCATGGGCATCCAGAACTGGCAATCCATGTATATTTTCAGATTTCATTATTTCAATCGCTTGAGCAACTGTTTTTTCTTCTTCAATAGTAATAACATCTGACATTATGTAAGATTCTGCCCTCTTTACTCGTTTTACCATTTTAAGGTGGGTTTCAATGTCACAATTACGGTGGATGAAGCCGATACCCCCTTGTCGAGCAAGTGCAATTGCCATCGATTCTTCAGTCACGGTATCCATTGGACTAGATGCGAAAGGGATATTTAACTGAATAGTGGGTGTAATATACGTGGAAACATTTGCTTCATCTGGCTCGATAGAGGTCCATCCAGGTAGTAAAATGACATCATTGAAAGTAGCTGCTTGAGCTGGATTCCAGATTTTGTTTCGAAAGGTTTGGGTTCCCATTATTTGCACAACTTCATTCAAATTTTGTAAAGTTCTTTTCAAATACTTAAGCGATTCATTAAATTATTCCAAAATTTTTAGTAATTCGAGAAATGAAGAAAAATTTATGAATTTATATTTTTAAATTATAATTCTTTATTAAATTTTGTGTTATCTAAGAATTATCTTATGTGATTTTCAATTTGTAAGAGGAACATAAAAAAATTATTGGAACTTATGTGATATGAGATTTAGAGGGGTCAATTAAAAAGTGAGTCGAGAGAAATGCCACCT
>SUPS01000123.1 GCA_005191415.1 Candidatus Helarchaeota ASGARD archaeon Hel_GB_A | reverse complement strand
GAACATAACACAATTAAATTAATCTCAAAAATATTTCGGAAATTTTCTAACATTCTATTTTGGGTCAAATTATTTATATTTTGAAAATGATCCTAACAAATTGCTTTATTTTTCTTCCTTTTCTTTTGAATTTTTTACATATTTTAGAATATTCAAGAGGATTTGGTTAGATTCAGCGTATTTGCTGATTTTGAACATCCCCGTGAAGTTCCAAAAGATGAAATGGCGGCAGCCAGCCCGGTAATAATCTTCTAACATTTTGATGGCATCTTCTTCAGTTCCATGGAGGTAAAATTTTTCCATTACTTTAAGTGGAATGCTGTTGATTGCTTCGATTGTTTCCTCTCGTTTCATTTTAATAGGGATGTAATCGGTTAGAGGATTAATTCGGTCTTTTCCCAGAATTTTACAAAGTGGATGCGTACAATTCTCTTCTATAAAAAGAGAATCAAAAGCCGTCAAAACCCAGGCGCGTCCGAGTGGGGTTGACATGATTTCATGGGCTTCGTTATGATCATTTGCTAAAACGGTGTAAAAATAGATGGCAGGCGTAATCTCCTCAGGATCACGACCATGTTTTTTGGCGCTTGTATGAATTATTTTGAGTTTCTCTTTATAATCGCGTAGAGGTAAGCTTACTGGAATCCATCCATCTGCTAGATCACCTGTCAAATTAAGCATTCTGGGACCATGTGCGCCAAGCCAAATCGGTGGTAATCGATTTTCATTAAAAGGTTCAAGCCCTAAAATAGCATCTTTTAATCGCCAAAATTTTCCTTCATAATCGATCTTTTGGCATGGATTTTGAAAAAAGAGTCTAATAATACGTAAATTTTCTTCTAATCGGGAAACGGGTTTATCATAGCTCAATCCATATGGAATAATGTTTTCTGCTTCTCCAGCTCCCATTCCAAAAATAACGCGTCCTTTAGATATATGATCAAGAGTGAGCATAGTTTGTGCCATTAAAACAGGATGTCTTCGGATAGTTTCTGTGACTGCAATTCCTATTTCAATTCGTTGGGTTAAAGCGGCTTGCGCCCCCATAAGAGAAAATGGTTCTAAATATGTATGAGGGGTCTTTTGTAATTTTGCTAACGGGATCAAATCAGGGGACCAAATCGCATCAGGAATCCATCCCATGAAATGATCAACGTGCCACATGCTATCATAACCTAACTCATCTAATTTCCGAGCAATTTTAAGATTCTTATCTACTGGTGGCACGATTGGAGCTGGAACTCCTATTTTCATATCAGAAATATCCATTGTTATCCCTCTATTAAAATCATTTAAAAAAAGGAGATAAGAAATTGGTAAAAAACTTGCTATAATTATTACATTTGCATATTTTCGAATAATACTGCCATACCGTTACCGAAACCTGCACATAAGGTGAAAAGTCCGAGGCGTTTGTGATTATGTATCATTTCCCATAATAGTTCCACAGCCCATGCAACGCCTGATGCACCAATTGGATGACCGCCCGCAATAGCGCCCCCACTTGTATTTAACCGCTCATCCGCTAATGCATCACTTCCGAGCTCGTGCATCACTACGAAAGGAACACTTGCAAAGGCTTCATTGATATGAATCAAATCGAGATCATCCAATTTTAATCCTTGTCGTTGTAAGATTTTTCGTGTTGCAGGGATCGGTCCTGTTAAGACGATACGCGGGTCTGATGCGCTATTGGAAATATCTATGATTCTTGCGAGAGGTTTAATTCCTAATTGTTCTGCCTTTTCTTCAGTCATTAAGGTCATTGCGGCGCCCCCATCCGAGATTGCGCTACTATTTCCTGCATGAATCACCCCATTTCGTGCAAAGCGAGGTTTCAGACTCCGCATTTTTTCCATTGCTTTCTCGGGATTATCCAGGTAGATGGCTCGCGGCGTTTCATCTACGGTATAGGTCTTTGTAACTGGCTTTTTAGTTTCAGGGTCTCGAATTTTCTTTCCATTATCATCGTATTGTATGACTGTCATGGGCATAATCCTAGGTTCATATTTTTCTTTTTGGCGTTGAACTCGAATCATATTTCGATGGCTACGAGCTGCGAACTCATCTAAATCCTCGCGTTTCAATTTCCACATTTGGGCAATTTTTTCTCCAGCAGGCCCCAGTCCCAATGTCCGTTTCATAAAAAGTTTTTCAATCATTGTTTGATGTTTATGAGCATCTTTTGGGAGAGTTGCTTGTAGACTACTTCCTAAAGGGAAAATTGATAAGAGTTCTTGTCCACCCGCAATACCTATCTCACCCTGCCCCAAGGCGAGCATATTATTAATATATTGGATTGCAGATGTTCCCGCATTACAATACGAATCACATGTGACTCCAAATACGGGGAAAAACTCTTCGGTTTCTTGAAGAACCGCAGATATTCTGGCGATATCACCCGATTGGGCGCCATATTGTCCGGAACAACCATAAGCAATTGCTTCAATATCTGTTGGCTTTAATTCTCCTTTAGCTTTGCTTAACGTATCTTTCCAAATATTACTTAAAATTTGAGCACCAAAATCTTGTGGTGATGCCCAATAAAAAATTCCTTTCTTTTGTCCAGCTTTCCAGCCCGATTTCCCCATTGGGGTCCTCTTAGCTGAGACCACTACAACGCTTTTTGCCTCTTTCTTGGTCAAATTCATACATCCTTTTCCTTCATCATGATTGTTAGTTTGAAAAATTCTTCAAGTTTAAGAGGAAGGTTATACATATAAATGATTTTTTTATTGGTTTCTACAAGAAATTAGCTGATGATATAAGAATTTTTCATAGTGATTAGATAAAAGAAATCTAAATAGGTGATAAAGGTGAAGGAATTAAGAGAAGCGGTTGTAGTTGATGCAATAAGAAGCCCAGTAGGGCGGTCTGGCTGGAAAGCCGCAAAGAAAAAAGGACAATTATATTATTCTACTGCACATGAATTGGCTTCCCAAGTATTACTAACATTGATAAAGAGAATTCAAGAAAAAGCGCCAGACTTTAAGCCAGAAATGATTGAAGATGTTGCATGGGGTTGCTCAGCGCAATTTGGAGAACAAGGTGGCAATCTCGGACGCATTGCAATATTAGTGGCCGATTTACCAAACGAAATTGCGGGCTGGACTATCGATCGATACTGCAATGCTGGACTTCAAGCAATTAATTCTCAAGCTCAAGCGATAATGACGGGATGTGGCGATATTATGGTCGCAGGGGGCACAGAATTTATGAGTAAATATCCTCTTGGATCCTCCCTTACCGCTACAATAAAGGATGGACGCAAGCATAAACCTCATAAAAATTTCATTAAGAAAAGTATCGCGATGGGCATGGCTGCCGAATTAATTGCAGAGAAATGGGATCTTTCTCGCGATGACCTGGATGAATTTAGTGCCTGGAGCCACCGAAAAGCGGTCAAAGCCATGCGCGATGAAGCATGGTATAAGAAGCGTATCTGTCCTATCAAAGTTGAAGAATATGATCCGAAAACAGATACAAAATTAAAGGACGAAAAAGGACGACCAATTATTAAAATTGTAGATAAGGATGAAACGCCGCGAGCCATCTACCTGGATGACCCAGAGAAAGCAATGGAAAAGATGAAAAAATTACCTCCACGATTCAAAGCAAATGGCCGCGTAACTGCAGGTAATTCTTCAGCAATCGTTGATGGTTCTGCGGCTGTTATGCTTATGTCACGCGAAAAGGCTGAAGAATTAGGGTTACGCCCAATGGCGGTAATTCGATCTATGGCGGTCGCAGGTTCTGATCCCATTTTAATGCTTGAGGGCCCAATCCCTGCCCAAGAAAAGGCATTGGCACGAGCTGGTATGGGCATGGAAGAGATGGATATAATTGAGCCCAACGAAGCTTTTGCCAGTCCCGTTTTAGCTTTCGCAAAACATTTTGAATATGACTTTATGGATCCGCGAGTTAATCCCACCGGTGGCGGTATCAGCATAGGACATCCCATTGGCTGCTCAGGGGTTTTATATTTTACTGAGTTGGTTTGGGAACTAATCCATCAAAACAAACGCTGGGGCATTCAAACACTCTGCGGAGGCGGTG
Source organism: Candidatus Helarchaeota ASGARD archaeon Hel_GB_A (assembly GCA_005191415.1). Taxonomy (GTDB): domain Archaea; phylum Asgardarchaeota; class Lokiarchaeia; order Helarchaeales; family HEL-GB-A; genus HEL-GB-A. The sequence continues at coordinate 7,293 of SUPS01000123.1, read as the reverse complement.
GTGTCGGTATCGCTACAATCGTAGAAAATGAAAAGAAATTCAAACCTTAATTTTTTTATATCTTCTTTTTTCTTTAATTTAATACCATGGAGGAGGCTTTAAAAACTTTAAAGAGAGAAGATCTGAGCGAAGATCTGAACGTTGCAAGTTATTTTTTAATTATAGAAGTTGCTGAAAAGAAAGATCGCTATTATCTTGCTTTAATCTTGGATAAAGATGAAAAAAGCGAAAAGTATGAAGAAATCATATCTAAATTAGCAAAACGATTATTTTCACAACTTTTAATGGAAGAGGTAGAGCCCGACTATCTTTCTTTTCTTCTGGAGAGCTACATCGAGATTCTTCAAATAGAAATAATGAGATATAAAGCAAAAAATACAGCAAACGAGAACCTTATTCAACAATTAAAGACTGAAATCGATGAATATAGAATAAAGTTAGAAGAGATAAAGAATCAAGTAGCTATTCCAGATGATGTGGTGGAAGGGAGCCTTGAGGATAAATATTTCAAATTAAGAAATGAGATGACAAAACTTAAAGCACAATTGAGAACTAAAGAATAACAAATAAAAGAATTAAATAGCTATATTAAACAACTTAAAAATGAACAGAAAGAATTACAAAACGAGATCGCCGATCTCCGCGTAAAACTTGCGGAAATGAAAAAATAAAATAAATTCATCACAATTAAAAAATATTTAAAATTTTTATTTTAAAACTGGTTTCCCATACAATTCTTTAATTTTTGCGCGCAGTACCTTTCCTACAGGTGAAAGTGGCAATTCTTTAGTGAAGACAACAGATCTAGGCTTTTTGTAACTTGCAATTTTTCCTTTACACCATTCAATAATTTCGCCTTCTGTGAGATCGATAACATCTTTCTTAGGAACTACAACAGCACGGACGGTTTCGCCCCATTCTTCATCAGGAACGCCAATTACACATACATTATCAACTTTAGGATGGTCAAGAATAACTTCCTCTACTTCGAGTGGAAAGATTTTTTCACCTCCACTATTGATACAAGCTTTCTTCCGTTCAACTGTGTAAATTTCACCATCGGGACCTCTGTAAGCTAAATCACCGGAATGAAACCATCCGTTTTCATCAATTGCCGCTTTAGTTTTTTCTGGATCTTTATAATATCCTTTCATAATTGTGGGTCCTCTGTACCAAATCTCGCCAATTTCTCCATCTGGTACATCATTCCCTTCTTCATCAACAATACGAACTTCGATTCCAGCTAAAGTTTTTCCAACGGAGCGGTCCTTTACTTTATCTTCTTCGGCACTTAGTTTGATTGAAGTCACTGGTGCCATCTCAGTCTGTCCAAAGGCATCAAGAACCATAGCATTGGGAAAATGTCGAAGGATTTGCTTTTTATATTTTGCACGCATTAATGCAGCCCCTGTTACCGCGATTTTTAGAGAAGAGAGGTCATATTTATTAATATCTGGGTGCTCCAATAGACGTTTCCACATTGTTGGAACGAGAAAGAGAAACGATACTTTTTCCCGTTCAATGAGTTTCAATACTTCCCCTGGGTCAAAACTTTTCGATTTTGGAAAAACAATGGGACTGCCAGAATATAACCATTGTACCATAAAAAGAGCATAACTTGCAAGATGGAAAAGTGGGGGAATGATAAGCATTGTCATTTTTCCTTTAGCTTTTGGTGTTTTCATCAGAGCACGAATAATAGCAATGCGGATTTCAAGTGGTCCTGATATTTTAATTCCTCCTAATAAAAAGCGCCACACTAATTTTGGAAGTAATTCAAGACGTCCTTTTATGGTGTATTTATAGGGTAAAAGGTTTACAAAATCTCGGATATGGTCTCCGATATGCCCATATAACTTCGCATCCCATCGCTTTGGCTTTCCCGTGAAGAATTTCAATTTTCCCTCTTTTGTCGCCATTGTTATAGGGGGGAGACCTGGACCTTTCTTAAGGGGTGCCTCATATACGAAAACCTTATCTCGGAGTATAGGGTCGCTCATGAAATCGAAGATAGATCCGCCAAATAACCCTGCTGCCAATTCAATTTTTCGTTCGAACTCATTCTTTGCAAATATATCGAGTTCCACGTCTTTCGCAGGGGGCAATAATTTCATTAAGAAATTAAAAACCGCTTCTTGGTTGTATTGAATACTATGATATGAGAGCATGACCCCTTTACTCCGTCCCGTAGTTCCACCTGTATAACAGATTAACGCCAGATCATCTTCGGAAAGATTCGGACGCACTCGTAACTCGATATTATAACTCTTCTCAACCAGTTCATTGTAATCTAAGTAACCATTATGCTTTTCTTTCCCCTGGCATATGAAATATTTTACGTGCGGCGTATTTTTCCGAGCCTCTTCCACAACTGGAAGTGCTTCTTCCTCAAAAATAAGGCAGACCGCATCACAATTATTCAATAAATATTCCAGTTCATTTGCTATATATCTATAATTCACTGGGACTGGAATTGCTCCTATCCCCTGTATTGCTACATTCGATTCTACAAAAGCAGGCGTGTTATGAAATAGAATTGCAACTTTATCATCTTTTTTTATTCCTAAATTCCTTAAACCGTTCCCTATCCGATTGATCCGCTCATTCAATTCATACCATGTAATTTTTTCATCGCCGTAGATGATTGCCACTTGATCTCGTGGATAATATTTCGCCTTAATCGCTATCGATTCTTTAAAAGGTGATATTCGCATACTTCTTACCTAAATCTATTCATTATCTCAATAATTTCCTACGCGAATTTTAGATCTTATCCTAAAAAATATAACGGATGTGAAAAAAATGTTCTATCCAAACTTTTACTTTACTCATTAAATCGTATAAATTCGTATAATACCTTCTATTTTTTAATTTTTAAATCTCTTGACTGTAATCCAATTAAGTATCTAATCAATTTTCTCTCAAAAAATTAATAAATAGGGCTTTTTTTAAAATATTTGATGGATAGAAAAAAATTTAATCTTTGGTTTGCGGATGCAACCAATGATTTTGAAATGGGGAATATTTTATTCAACGCTCATAAATTTAATGGTGCCGTATTTTATTACATACAAGCAGCAGAAAAAGCAATTAAAGCATTGCTATATTTGCTCAATTTGCATCCTTGGGGACATTCAATTTTAAATTTACTGAAAGAATATGAAAAGTAAGGTAAAAAAATTTCCATCGACTTCAAGAAAATAGCAAAGGAACTTGAACGCCATTATACAAGATCGCGATATCCAGATGCCTTACCGATGAAATCTCCAAAAGATGTATATACTAAAAATAAAGCTCAAGTAATTCGTGACAAATCAAAAATTTTTTTTTAGAATTTGTAAAAAATGAAATGGAGGCAATTAACCAAATTGAAGAATAAATCAAAATTTTTAGATCTTTTTAGAGAGATGATAAATAAAATTCGATCTCACGTGCCATTAAAAGCAGTAATCTTGTTTGGATCTCATGTTCGAGGAACTGCTCATAAATTCAGTGATTATGATCTGGTGATTATCGCTGATTTTCAAGAAGAATATTTCGATCGGAGTGCATGGATTAGTGAATTCACCCCTTTTGTTTCAGTAGATTTATTTTGTTATACTCCTGAAGAATTTGAAGAACTTTTTAAGTCTTATAATCTCACAGCTATAGACGCTATTGGTGAAGGCATTGTTCTTTTCGGAGATGATTATATTGCTCCTTATAAAAAACGTTATAAGGATTTCATACGCCGCGGAATGCGGAAAACTAAATGTGTCCTTATTCCCCCATCACAATAACATTGATTTAGTAAAATATCATCGAATCTACTCATTCCGGGTTCTATTTTTTTAACATGTTAGGTGACAAGCAGCAACGACTTTTCTGTCCGTCGACAACTTATTAAATAATGTACATGCTTCTTGAGTCCTAACGACTTTTAATTCAATTCCTTTAGATTCAATATATTGACGAATCTTATTTGAAACTTTCAGATAACCCGAATTTCCGGTTCCTATTATCAATATTTCTGGCTTTGCTTCAATTATTTCCTGAATATCTTCTTTGTGCAATTCATGTCCTTTCTTCCGCCACCAATTCGCTCGTACTCGATCAGGATAAATTATCACATCCGTCGAATAACTTTTCGCATCAATTACTATTCGACCAAATTCATATGATTCTATTTTCATCGCAATTCACACGAATAGGTGATTCAAAAAGAATATCTCATATTTAATTATAAACAAATTCATATGATTCTATTTTCATCGCAATTCACACGAGTAGGTGATTCAAAAAGAATATCTCATTTTTATTTTTGTATTTTATCATTTAGATTTAATCAATGTCATTTTCATGAAATTGTAGCAATCCACAGCGTAATTTTCTTGCCAACCAATTATAAATGTCAATCCGAATTTTCTTACGATCTCCCAAAGCGGAACCTTATTTAGTATTTTACGAATACCTGCCGATGTGTCAAGGCGGATGTCGCCTACCATACCATTTACATGTACTTATTTAAAAATTATTTTTGAATGAATAATTTTTGAATTCCGTTTGCATAGATTTATCCAGGTTTGTATAGAAATTACGATACCTATTGCTAATATAACTACTATGATAGAACTCGGTATTCCTATTGCAGTACTGGACTGAAAAATTATAGAAACATTGTATGATTGGGTTGCGATGATTTCAAAAGAGAGATCCCATATTAAAATATCAACGATATAATTCCCTGGACTCAGATCTGTTATAACAAATGTATCATTTGAAAGATCTATCCATACACCATCGGGAGGTATTGCTACATCTGCATAAAATGAGTAAAACTTTGAAGGTCCAGATTCCGGTTTAAACTCCAATAAAATTTCTAATGCAAATGAATATACATCACCTGTATTTCTGATTGGAATTCTAAAGTCTTTAATCCAACCATCGTGTTCTGTAAAGCTTACTGTGGAACCCAACTGAGTATTATGTCCCTGAATTTGAATGGTTCCATTTTCAATAGGTGTAATGAAGTCGGAATAGAATATTGCATTTTCAGAAGTCGTGGCGACCCATGTCCACGTTCCTGGACTTACCTCTTGACGATCCCCTCCCGTTAGACTAAATTCTACTGTTGAGGTTACTGGATAACTCACCGAATATACCTCTTGCATTTCCCCGCGCCCAGAAGGATCATAAAGCCAAATATAGATTCGTTCTGATTGATCAAAGGTTATGTTAAGCCAATTGGTCATTGCATATAGTTTCGGATACTTTGCTTCGGTGAAATTGAAAATCGCATCATAGTTCATGGGAACTTGTCCTGGATTTAAAGATCCAGTAATTGTTAGCCCATTTACAAGAACTTTTTCTAATAAAAGCAGATTGGAGAAATCTATTACTCTGAGAACAAGGTCATATACTCCAGGAGGTACTGAGGCGGTTTCTGCGTCTGATAGGAGGAGAGTGATCTGTCCAGGCGGTAGATTAACCCTAGCTGACACCTCCCAGCCATCATCAAACTCGTGGGTCGCATTTCGCAGGAAAATGCGGGAATGATCGCCAAAAGTCGCCAAATCTCCTGTATTTTCGATGGAAACATTGATACTTTTCACTTTCCCGTAAGTATTGTCAATGATATATTCAAAGGAAGATACTGAAAGATTCGCCCCTTGAAACGTCAATTTATTACGAATTGTAGCAAGATCATTTTTGGAATCATAAATTTTATTCCCTTGAATACGCCCTTCATCATTTATTGGATAGACAATAATCTGATACTCGCCTGCATCAGGCGTAACTTTGTCATCTTGAGTAAGTGCGAAACTTTTAGTTATAGTCCCTGCACCGGCTAAATTAGCATCGAAGCTGATGTAGCCACCGCCACTTGGTGGATAAAGCAGGACCAGCACCTTACACGAAGTGGTATAGGTGATGTTGATAAAGTTAGTATCCGTATCGATATATGGTTCAGAGATATTCTCGATTAGAAATGTCGCAGAAGCTGATTCAAATCCATCATCTGTAGTTAATTGCAGTTTTGAAGTGGGATCCGCGGATATCGCTAAAATAAATACCCCTATTGATAATAAATAAAAAATCCCCAGCATTTTGGCAATTCTTCGCGATCTACTCATTAAATTCTCTCCAATTGAATACTTTCTAATTTTTATTGTTTGTACGAGGGCAAATACAATGGTAGATGAATTAAATCAGGAAGATACTTTTAATTATTTTCTAATATGCAAAATTTGTATCGATGAAGAATGCTGTGCCGAGCCATATTTTACCTTTTGTGCAAGAAACGAAATTGATAAAATAAAAGAAAAAATAAAGGATTTTCCTGAAATATTCCACGATTTTCTGGAAGTCGATACGATTATGTATAATGGAGAAGTCTATGAATGGTATGGGATTAAAAAAGTAAATGGACGTTGTATCTTTCTAAAAAATCGGCGAATTTGTATGATTCAAGATGTGAAACCGCTTCACTGCCGGTGCTATCCACTAGTATGGGAATATGACCTAACTCACAATAAATTACTCATCTATTTAGATACGCATCCCGATTGTGCATTGGTTCCTCTCATTTCAAAAGATAAGCAGTGGTTGATAAGGATGAAAGAAATAATTGTCAACGAAGTTCAACAGATGCCTATGATTGATCGTATTGCCTATAGCTCCCTAGACTGTGATGATACATTACAATTAATCGATACCATTGATTTGCTCTGAAAAATTTTCTTCTATTAAAAAGAGCGGCTATTAGTTTATTTTATTTGCTATTTTAAATCTTTATCTTAAAAAGAGAAAAAAAGAATTGGTGGCTTTTTCTTCGGTAGTGTCGATGGAATCCAAAAACAATAACGATGCCTATGAATGTCAATGTTGGGATAACTGCCTGTCCTATAGCATGGGAAGGGGTGCTAATCAGGTATTCTGCAGAAGACTGTTTATCAGGGAAATGCCAGAGCGTTTCACCACCTACTTGCATTGTTTCTAACTGGGTACCGTTTGGATAAATATCGTAATAACGGGTATTACCAAAGGCATCTTGAACCATAACAACGGTATGTGCTACATTCCACTCATATATATTCCAAAGCACTCGTCCGTAGGTAGAATTTTGCCAGAAGATAGGATTTTGCATATTTATATAATCTATAATCGTGCCATTAGTGAGATAGACGCTTGCATTGACTTTGAATACATTGCTCAAGCTATCTATGACATCAAATCGCATGAAGGTTCGGTCGAGCAGGACTGGTGGTTGATCCCAGCTTTGATTCACGACTTCAGTCCAAAGCCTGAAATTAA
>SUPS01000122.1 GCA_005191415.1 Candidatus Helarchaeota ASGARD archaeon Hel_GB_A | reverse complement strand
TAAATGGCGCAAGGATAAACCAGAAAATGCCAATTATAACGCTAATTGATACTAGAATTGAATTTGAGATAAGCATGAATCCAATAAAAAGCCCGATATCCCCAACATATTGAGGATTTCTTGAATATCGATAAGGTCCCTTGGTCAATAACTCCCCTTCAAGTCCCAAAGTCAAGTGAATACTTAATGTTCTAATGCTCCACACGAGAAAAACTGTACCCGCTATCATTAATGAACCTCCTATAATAAATCGAGAGAAATGGAGGTAAATAAATGAATTCCAATCAAGGATTCCTAAAATAAAAATTCCTGTCATTGCAATTATGGTTAAAATCCATGTAAAATAAAATTGCCATGAATTTCTTTGAGGCGGAGGCCAGATTCTATGGTGTGGGTATATCAACGTAAAAATTAAACTTCCCCCTAATATAATCTCCGAGACAATAACTATGACAAATATCGTTTGAGTTATAATGCTCATTTTATTCCCCTATCCTTTCCTTTATCAAGTTAATTCAAAATGGGTTCCATGTTGAATAAATTTTGAATATAACCTTTCAAATTGCTCTTGACATGTTTCACAGCAAAAGTAGAAATCATGTAAATCAATATTTTTCGTAATGAAGTTGCTAGGTATCAATCGCTCGCAGTTTTCACAATATAATTCAGTACCTTCCATTGAACATGATACAATTTTATCTACTTTTTCTCCAAAAGGTTCAAATTTTGACACTTCTCCATTCCAGTTAGATAAAATATCCTTATATTTATTCAAAAAGTGAATTTGAACCCGGATTAACCTTTTGTGTAAAATGATATTGTTATCTTTTTTATCGGCACATAGAACAAAATACAGATTATTAGATTTTTCAAAGATGAATTTTACATCTTCTATCAAAATTGTATTTATTTCTCGCTTAATGGTTTCTCGGGTAAATGAAGAAAGGGCAGATAATAGACCAGAAAAAAGTTGCGGATCTATCTCGAAGCATCCACAATTTAATTGGAATATGCAAATTCCATTGTTGTTGAGAATCCATAGAGAGTGAATCATTTTTCGCGCCCTATCCCTTTTTTAACAAGAGAGATTCTAAAAGCATTTAAAATTACAATCAATGTAACTCCGAGATCTCCGATACCGACTGCCATCCATAAGGTCATTAATCCAAGAAAGGTTAAAATTACGAAAAGTAATTTAACAGATATTGCAAAGTATATATTCTCTTTTATAATTCCATGACTTTTTGAACTTATGTTTAGAAGTGTTATTAATTCAGTCAAATCATCTTTCATTAAAATAACATCAGCCGTTTCTAAGGAGACGTCGCTTCCAATCCCTCCCATAGCTATTCCTACGTTAGATGTCGCCAAAGCTGGAGCATCATTAACTCCATCCCCTACCATCGCCACGACTTGGTCCTGCTTTATGAGATTCTTTATCGTTTCTTGCTTCTCTTGAGGCTTTAATTCATAATAGACTTCATCAATCCCGAGAAATTGTTGAATAGCGGTGACCGTTCTTTGATTATCTCCAGAAATCATAATTGACTTAATATCTCGTTTTTTCAACGCTTGAATTACACTTTTAGCTTCGCGCCTTACCTTATCTCGAAGAGCTATTAAGCCGAAAACTTTTTGCTTATTTCCAATAAGAACGACTGTTTTTCCCTCTTTTTGATATATTTCCATCGTTTCTTCAGGAATTTTTACTCCGATATCCTGAAAGAGAGCTTCATTTCCCACATAGAATTCTTTTCCATTGAAAGACCCTGATACACCTTTTCCTATAATTGCTTTAAAATTTTCAATTGACACGGGCGTTATATTTTTATCTTTTATTGCAGTTACAATTGCTTTTGAAATGGGATGTTCTGATAGTGCTTCTAATCCGCCGACTATCCCAAGCCACTGTTCAGCTTGCCCATTAAAGGAGATGATATCTTTAACTTCGAGAGCTCCCTCGGTCAATGTACCTGTTTTATCAAATGCAAAGGTATTAACTTTATTTAATTCTTCAATATATCTTCCTCCTTTTATCAAAATTCCATTTTTGGCGCCACTGGTCAAAGCAGAGACCATAGAGATTGGTGTTGATAATGCTAATGCACATGGGCATGATATCACTAAAAGTGTTAGGCCACGATAAATCCAGTCATAGAATGGTAACTGAAATGTTAATGGCGGAAATACCATAACAAATATTGCCAAAAAAATCATTGTAGGAGTATAATATCTTGCAAAATTATCGATAAATCTCTCCGTTTTTGATTTTTGTTCCAATGATTCGTTAATAACATTTTTAATTTTTGCTAATAACGTCTGGTCTGAAGTTTTTGTAACTCGAATTTCCAGGTATCCCTCTGAATTGACAGTTCCAGCAAAAACTTCATCTCCCACTTGTTTAAAGGCAGGAATAGATTCTCCTGTTAAGGAAGCTTCATTTACACTAGAAGAACCTCTTATAATTATTCCATCGAGGGGAATACTGGCTCCGGGCTTTATTTGAACTATGTCACCAACCTTTACATCATGGGTGTGCAATTCTTTATAAGTTCCATCACGCTGGACTATGGCTACATCTGGTGCAATTTTCATTAGAGATGTTACTGATTTTCTAGAGCGATCTGCTGCATAATCTTCCAAAAATTCCGCTAAAAAATAGAGAAACATAACTCCAGCCCCTTCTCCCCCATGTCCAATGATAAACGACCCAATGGCTGCAACAGTCATTAAAATATTGATCGTAATTTTCTTCTTTATTAAATTTAAAATTCCCTCTTTCATGATTTCAATTCCACTAATTAGGACTACAAACGCAGCCAAAATTTGACTAAGAAGGAATGCATGAAATATGAATTCCACCAAAATAGCAAAAACTAGAATAGTTCCTGCCGTAATAATAATTAGTAAATTTTTAGTTTTCTTAAATTCTTCAGCTTCTTCAAAAAGAGAAATTTCTTCTTCACAGATTTCACAAGGTTCAAAAACCATATAATTCACTATATTAAAAAAGAGTACAATTATTTATTATAATAGTGCTAAAAAAAGAAAAGTATTTAATAATATATTATTAACAATATTAGCAATTTTTAATAAAAAATGCGTTATTTACAATTATGAGTTATGAGTATTAAGAAATTAAAAAGGTAGGTAAATTATGCCTATTGTAAGTATTTCATTAACTAGAAAAATATTAGAAGATTTGGAAAATCTTGTGGAGAAGAGAGGCTATTTAAGCAGGTCTGAAGCTATTAGAGATGCAATTAGAAGCATAATTCTTGAACATAATATAAGCATTAGAAATGAAGATATTGTCTTTGCTCTTATAATAGTCGTTAATGACTTTAAACGTGAGGATATTGACACGAAACTCTCAAAATTGAGACATGAATTTAATGAATTAATCGTGGAAGATATCCATCGACATATAAAAGATCAGTACTGTATTGAATTATTTCTTGTTGAAGGAAAAAATTCGAGTATTATTGACTTAATAGGAAGGATTCGGGGTATTAAAGGAATAATACAAGTAAAATCCATAATATTACCCTTCCTATTATAAAAATGAATCAAAAGTAATTTATATTCTCTTTTTTCAATAATTAATTTTACGACTATTCTACATAATTTCTGGATATAAACACAGATTATCTTAATATTATGTTTGTATACATCTAAAAATTATTTCTCTTCAAAAGAAACCATAAAATACTACGATAATTTAACAATGTCACTCGCTTCTATTAATTTTTAAACTTTATTATTTTACAAAGGTCTTTTACCTTTTATAGGCATGTTTAAAAGAAAATTCCTTAGAAATGGTGATTTTACTATGCGATTCGGAAATATCGAAATCAAAAAATGGCAAGAAGATGGCTTTTTTTGTGCTCGAATTACTTTTGAAGTTATCAATCCTTATTTTGTGAAAGAACGGTTTATTAGCGCCAAATCTAAAAAAGAGTTTAACCGTGAAATTGAAAGAGTCTTACATACAGGCTTCGATTCAGTTCTTCATTAAATAGAAAATATTTCTAATAATTAATCTAATTTTAATAACTAAGTTATTCTTACAGCTTTTCAAAATTTCACCAATTTTTTTATAACTCATTATCCAAATACCACAAAAAGTACTATAGTTATAATTATCATTATCGTAACAAATCCTATTATTATGAATTCATCCGAATGCTCCTCGTATATTGGGCCTATTAGATAAGCAAGCCCTACAAATCCAATCGCAATGAGCAACATAAGATAACTTCCTAAAAAATACCATAGAATTGTCATTACATCATTACTTAAAGATCCAGTAGAGAGAAGGACCATCAAACTAATGGAATTGAATATATAAATTATTATTTTTAAATTTCCTTTCCATTCTGGATTGCCTGATTCAGTTTTTAGTAAATAATGTGCCACAATAAATACCCCAATTATTGTAAAAAGCCAAATAATGATAATTATTGAACTTGTACCATTCATACAACAACACCTACATTGGCTTTACTCCTAACTTCTGCTTTACTCCTAACTTTCTATTGATTATTCCTAAAATTCGATAAAAAATCTCAGTCAAAATTACTACTACCAAAATAGTCAAAAAGAAATCCTTTATTGGTGCAAACTCTGGCATGAATACAATTGCTGCCATGTGAAAGAGGTAGATTGGCCAAACCCGTGCGGCTGCACTAATAATTAACCGCTGATAAGGAGTACTAGGAGGAGTTGGTCCCCCACTCCTGCATACTTTGTTACCTATTATCATACCAAGACAAAATTCTGCAGTCCAAGCAAATGGGAAGTAATATGCATAATTCGCGTTAATGAAAACAATTACAACAAGTCTTACAATTATAATAATAACCATAATCGCATAAAGATAATTCTTATTGATAGAATATATTCGACGAAAGATAGGATATGCAAGAGATAGTATTAATATCGCGCAAACAAACCAGCCTTCAGGCCATATTCCCCCTAAATTCGCTGTAAATAGTGGCCACATGCACGTGATATCGAGCAATAATGACGCAGGTGTGATATAAATGGGATTACTAACACCATAAACTAGTTCGCCAGTAGTCGAGAATTCTACAGAAAAGCCTGCCATTAATTTTGCTATAAATACGACGATAACCGCAAGATAATAACCGATATAAAGTCGTAAAAATCGGCTTTTAAAATATTTAATATAATTTGAACGATTTAAAGTACCAGATCTATTGAATTCATCCTTCAACCCATGCACATACCCCGAACAGGCCATAAATGCACCAATAGCTAATCCTCCACACCAAACTAACGGATTCCTTGCGTCATTTAGAAGATAACCTGTGAAAAAAAGCATGTGTCCCGCAACAATTACGAAAATCGAGGGTACCCTAATGGCTTCAGGGCGCCAATCCATAATCCCCGTCTTTTTATGGGTTTCAAAACTCGAATGTGTTTCCAATATGCTCTAATCCCATTATTCAATCATTATTCCATTTTTCTTATCCGCCTAACAAATTTTTTAAGAAAAAACTAATTAATAACTATTTTCATTTTTTTTGACTACAATTTCCTGAGGAATTGAGAAGAAATGATTTAGCAAGAGCCAAATGCCTCCTAAAGCGATGGAAATAAAAATCAGAAATTCCCATAGATCAAGAAATGTCAAAAATACAGGGGGCGAAAGAGTATAATTCACATTGATTTCAGTGGAATTAAAAACGAAAGTTAAAAACCAAATCAATAATGCAAGCGCTAGGGCAATTAACCATGTATGTGACCGAAAATAATGGAACCTTTGATATCCTATAACTGCTACCAAAATGATTGATGTGTGAACAAATATCTCAAAAATTAGCCAGAAAGAAACTGGGTGGGGCTCATAACTCAATAATCCAATTACGCGAAATATTATTTGAACGATAGGAAAAATCGTATAAAAGGCTCCAATACTATAAATTAATCGGTTATCTGTAATTAATCCAATCCCGAGAATTATAAGCGTGAAATAGCATAAATTAAACGCATCGGGCAAATTTACGGAAAAACAATAATAAGAAAAGTTAATAATAAAAAGGGAAACTGAACAGATACCGAGAATTTTGTGATTTTCCACTATAATCCCATCATACTTTCTAGGTTCTTTATCAATTGAATTTCATTTGCTGAATTATTGGGATAAAATAATTATGGGTCTTTTTATTTTTAATAATCATCAACAAGACATAAAAAACATAGCTAGACTGGCAAAAACTACTTTCAAAAAATGGGATAGACGGCAATGATTAATTTAGATGCATACGATTACAATTTGCCTAAGGCAATGATCGCACAGTATCCAGAAGAAAGACGTGATTTTTCGAAATTAATGATTTTAAATAAAAATCAGATAAAACACAAAAGATTCTATCAAATCATTAGCGAGATTAAAGCTGGAGATGTAATAGTAAGGAATAATTCTAAAGTTATTGCCTCCAACCTGAAGGGTCAAAAGCAAACTGGTGGTAAGGTTGAGTGTCTCTTTTTGAGAGAAATTGATCCCACGAATAATTTATGGTTATGCCTTTTGAAAGGCCGAAAATTGAGATCAGGTACGAAACTCCTCTTTTTAGATGGACAGTTACAAGGTACCGTCATTGAATGGAAGAAATTTGGGGAATTTGTTGTTCAATTCTCCTCACCACGAACTATCAAAGAAATCCTTCGTGAACACGCCACTATTACATTGCCTCCGTATATTAAAGTGCCACAACCTGATCTTTCCCGTTATCAAACAATCTATGCCTCGAAAGAAGGTTCTGTTGCAGCCCCCACCGCTGGTTTCCATTTCACTACCGAACTCATCTATAAACTCGAAAAACAAGGCATACAATTTGTGAATGTAACTTTACATGTAGGATACTCAACATTTATGCCTCTGACGCCTGAAATTTTATCAACTCACAAAATGGACCCAGAATTCTATTCAATTCCTCCTCAAACAATCGAAGTTATAGAGGAGTGCCAATCTCAAAATCATCAAATTATAGCCGTGGGGACTACTACGTTAAAAACCCTCGAAAGTGCAACAAACAATAAAGGAAAAATTACACACCCAGAGGGATGGTCTGAGCTGTTTATTGCACCTGGGTATTCCTTTAAATCAGGCGTGACCCGATTGATTACCAATTTTCACATGCCTAAATCTTCGCCACTTTTAATGGTATGCGCATTTGCAGGACGAGAGCGAATTCTTCGGGCATATCGTGAAGCGATTTCTCAAAAATATCGGTTCTATAGCTTTGGCGATGCTATGCTTGTCGATAAGGAAGAGTGATTTTATTTCTTAGCCTTCGCCGAGAAAATACAACCACAATAATCTTGGCGATATAGATTATATTCCTTGCTCAGAATAACGCTTTTTTTAAAACCATCTTTTTTCTTAAAATTTCTCGGTAGAAAATTGATACTAAATTCTTTTCCAATTTGAATTCCTATTTGATTAATCACGGACGCATTTTTATGAGGACTTATGGTTAGTGTGGTCGTAAACCAATCAAATCCATGCGATTTGGCGTATTGAGCGGTTTTTCTAAGACGAAGCTCAAAACAAATCCGACAACGGGCTCCCCCCTCAGGACTGGTTTCGTACCCTTTTATTGCTTCAAACCACTGAGCTGGATCATAGGCATCAATAATAAGCGGGATCTTCACCTCTCTTGCGTATTCTTTCAGAGAATTCAGGCGTTTTATATATTCTCCTTCAGGATGTATATTTGAATTTGAGAAAAAAAGTGTTACATCAAATGCTTCCCGCTGTAATTCAATTACTGGATGAGTAGCACATGGACCACAGCACACATGCAGTAAAATTCTCTTCATACTTAAGCAGCACCATCCTAATTCTTAGACTAATTAGATTTTTATGTTAATAGAATCATTAAACTTTTTATTCTAAAAACTCCTTAATACTATTCAACTCATTTATACAACTCATCATGTATTTATAAAAGTGAAAAAAATGGCGATTAAAGACAATAAAGATGCAGAATTGAAGGCAATGGAAGATCCTGCTTTTAAAGAATTTATGGATAAGAATGCTGACGCTAAAGTCTACATCCGAACCATGGATGCCAAAGAATTAGAACGAATCATGAAGGAACATCCTGAAAAATTTAAAGATAGCAAACCACAAGAAGTGATTATGGTCCAAGCAATGAAACAAACTATTGGCATTCCCGAAGAAAGTCAAAAAACTGTATTTATTGATCCAAAGACCGGAAAAATTATTTCATCTTTCTAGATTGCAGTTATCCTTCTTAATTTTTTATTTTTTAATCGAATAAGTAATTAAAGTAAATAAATTCAATTAATTGACCACTAATAACTTGATTAGTTCTCGAATAGCATAATCCTCTAAATTATTTATCATTTGGATAGCTTCTTCTATTTGAGAATCTTCCATTCCAACTAATTTTGCTTCTTGCGAAAATTTCTTTTCCATAGGATATGGTTTCCCACCAGCTGCCCCCATTGGTATATCCACCTTTGCACTCCACTTTTCTCCAGTCTTCATTTTAATTATTATTTTACAACCACAATACATCTTCCATTTACTAAAATCCCATTGACCTAAGTGAAAGTCTGGCTTCGGAATATCTCCATATGGAACAATTTGGGCACTTTTAGCCGACATTCCAATGTCTGGAGCGATTTCTACTTTTTTGGCGAGTTCATGCACCTCAGGGTCGGTAATTCGCTCCATCGTGAATTGTTCAGGAGTAAGCTTTTTATCGATAAGAATGATGGCAATATTATAGGGTTGGTAGAAATTTAGCGCTATTGGACTTTTAACACGCTTTATTTCTTCTATGTGTGTGAAAGGGCGGGACATATCATCCATCATTGTGCTTAAAAGTGAATTAGAAACCTTAATACTTTCAATCTCGTGATAATCTAACGTTTTGCCCTCTTTTTCAACTTTCTCTAAAATCTTAAAGAGTGCATCAGCAATAGAATCGACATATGCACAACCTGGATAGCGTTTGAACGATAAAGAAAGAGTAACCCATGCTTTTCCTAAATCACTATCCAAAACTTTCTCAAAATTTGCTTCTGACATATATTTACAGAATCCCTGGGGGTCCTCGAAAATTGTTCGCGCACCACTAAATCCATTTTTTGCTAAATAGGCTGCTTCGACTCCTATTTTTGCTGGAATTGAAGAAGTTAAAAGCTTAGAATGAGGTCCCCAAAATCCTACTGGAATTGTTAATGGCGCTTGATATAAAGCGATTCCAAAAGCATTTATTAATTCCTCTTTTGATAATCCTAACAATTTTCCTGCAATCGCAGCTCCTCCAGCTGCATGGATGAAACTCTGCATTTGTCCTTCCCCTGGTGGATAAACTGCCAATCCAACGCGCCCCTCGATTTCATTACCAATAATCAGGCAAGTTAGATATTCTTTTCCCGATATGTCTAATTTTTCGCCTAGGGCGAGGGGGATCGAATAGGAACTTGTGCCTGTATGGACTGTACATAAATAATCATCATAATCTAAGGCCATCGAGAAAGCCGCATTCGTATAAAGAGCGTTTAAAACCGAAGTTTTTACTCCTGAAGGTAAAATAGAGGCATCAGGTTTTGATTCATATCCTTTAATGGTTTCAAGAAGAATTTTTCCTCCAATCGTTGTTGATCCTGCAAAACACGCGCCCAACATTCCCAGAAGCTGTTGTTTTGCAATTTGTATCACATTTTGAGGTATTTTTTCGTATGAAATGGATAAGATCCATTCTGCCATTTTTTCTGATTTCGTCATCATCTTTTCATCTCGCTAGAATTTCATTTTCAAGCTTTGAAGCATTGAAAGCATGCCAGAGATATAAAAAACTTTGAATCGCTGCGGTCTAAAATTTGGAATTTCCACTAATCCTCGTGTATATCCACCAAAAAAAGTATATTTCCCATCGAATACGTCATGCCAGAATTGTTCATCCGCAATAATCTCAAATTCAGTAAAGGGATCATGCCCCTCTACAAAAGCAGGTTCTGTTGGGCTTAAAATTAAAGTAAATCTCTTAGAATTTATCGATAAATTTGCCTTTAAACTCATATTTATGAAATCAGGAACTTCTCCGCCGCTCAATTTCTTAATCATTTGAGATATCTGCCCGATCTTTGCGACGAAGTTCTGAAAACGGTCCATTACTGTAACCATATCCGAATGCGCCTCCTAGCAACTATAAATTGTAGTCTTTAAAAATGTATTTTTTAATTTAAAATCGAAGAAATGTCATACTGAATTCAATTCCCCTCTTTTCGCGTTTTTCTCCACGTAGTGGTCTCGAAAAAGACTAATTCGTAAAGGACTTCCAATGCCACCTTGAGTTCCCGCCGATTCATTTGGAGCCGCGAAGCTAATTGGGTGATGGTAAATGCTTGGGAGGGATCCTGTTCCCAGATTGAAAAAATCTTTTCTAGCAAATTTTCATGAGCTCCTTGGGCCAAATTCTCACCTACCACGCCAATACCGTATCTTAACAGGTTAGGTACCACACCTTTTTTAAGGTATATTTCCACTCTTGGTGCCCTATATAGTTTGGTACCAAACGACTCTTCTTTGGACCAAAGGATCATTTGTTTGGTACCAAGGCAAGACAAGGATCTTTACAGAAAGGTAAAACACGATTTAAAAAAGTTGAGTAAAGTAATATATGTTTGGAATTGTGTGAGAAAGGAGCAAACGCCTAAGTAAAATACTCTAAAAATTCGGGAGTCAAATATGCATATATACCTGCGTACTCATTTTTGGGTGCGATATTTCAGCCCTTTCCGCAGCTCCGCCAGGATATATATCTTGATTTTGGATGGGTCGGGGGCGTCAGCATCGAGCAACCTCAGATTAGGTCGCAATGCCCCTCGAAAGGGCTCTCGAAACTCTACCCGCACTTTTACACGACGTGGGAACGTCGAAAATATCACAGTATAGGAGGTGAAGACCAGACCTTTGCCGAATTACTCTGTACCATTGGCAGTTGGACCGTTGCTCTGGCGACTCTCGAAGAGTTCGTGGCGTTCCTTGCGTAGCCGCCTTGCTTTTAGAACTGGTGATGAATTTTTGGGAGTCCAAGGCATAAAAAGAGCTATCTCGCACCGTATGGTATTGAGAATAAGCCAGTTTCACGATGTGTTTAAACAGGCTAATGGCGGGGAGTTTTTATAGTGCCTTGGACAATGCATGGTATAGATAATAAAAAACGTGATTAACGATGTTGATTGAATTTGGACAACGAATGGTCCAAAGTAAAATAGTTTTTTATGGTTGTGCAATGTCGGGGAAATCTACCGCACTGAAACATCTTTATACTGACCTAAATGGCAAATCACAACTTATTTCAATTGAAACAAGCCACCAACAAAATAAAAGAACACTCTTTTATGATTATGGCACTCTTGACCTTACATTTGGAATCTGGAGACTCCATTTAAACCTCTGGACAGCTACCGGCCAGGATTTTTATTGTGCCACTCGCACGACTGTACTACAAGGTACCGATGGCAT
>SUPS01000121.1 GCA_005191415.1 Candidatus Helarchaeota ASGARD archaeon Hel_GB_A | reverse complement strand
TATATTATCTGATAAAATAGAAAGAAATAAAGTTAAAGACCCCAAAATTTTTTCTCTTGGCGTTTAATTTTAACGAATTCCTCGAGAATTTCTTTATCGTCCTCCGTCAATTCATTTTTGAATTTTGATTTAAGTATTTTAAAATCTTTTTCGGGGATATTCACATAAAAAATTTCATCGTCAGTTTCTTTAATATTTCGCCCAACGACGCCACCTTTTATGGAGATAGCGATTTCTTGATTTTTTGTAGCACGAGGAATGGCTTCACTCTTCTCTTGGAGTTGCTGAATTATACCGATAATTTTCCCATTCTTGTTGATGAGGGACGTTTTCGGGCGAATTTCCCCTCCAAGCACACGAATTCCGATGACGGCAGGATCGGAACGACGGAAAATATACTGTGGGAGGAATAAGATCTTACCCGGTTTAACTAATTTATCAAATTCCCCATGTTTATATTCATCTTCTTTTTCTTTCAACCACTTAATATAGTCTTCAATTAATCGATAGATAACATTATTTTCAAAGATCTTAATGTCTTGGTCGAATGCTTCTTCTTTAGCATCAGGTAAGATTTTTGTATTAAAGGCTAAGATGACTGCTGCTAAAGGATCAGTTTCTTTTACGATACCAGCCTCAATGACGTCTCTTTTTGAGACATTACCCACATCTGCTTTTCTAATTTTAATATTTTCTTGTCTAAGAAAATCCACTAGGGCTTCTAGGGAACCGAGGGTATCTGCCTTTAAAATAATACCCGTGGAATCCGTGTCGATCCGGATACTTTTAATTTCCGCTTCGATGGCTTTTTTCGCTTCTTCTTGTTGGTGCGGAGTATTTGCAACCAGAACAGGTCCGCCCGCAATAGCATCTTCCAGATCAGGGGCGGCGATTTTAACCCCAGCCGCCGCTGCAACTTTTTGAATGGACGTAAATTTTTCGCGTGGGTCTCTTATTTCATCTAGGGGTTTAGGGAGGAGAAGAGCGCGAATTTTTGTGGTTATGGAACGAGTTAATCCACCAACTACAATAGTATCTCCTTTTTTGATAACGCCATCATAAATGATGGTATCAATGGTGGTTCCCAGTCCCGGCTCTTCCTTTACCTCTAAGATAACGCCCTTTCCGGCACCTTTAGTAGTCCGTAATCGTTGTTGTAAGTATTGGGTTGTAAGACCAGCGAGGACCATGAGTAATTCTGGAATCCCTTCGCCAGTTTTGGCGCTTGTTGGGACGATGGCAATATTTTTGGTGAAGTCAGTGACCCGATCGAATCGTTCTGCTAAAAAGCCCTCTTCCGATAAGTCTCCCACAATTTCATAAATGCGATCATCTAGTGCAGATTGAATTTCGGGGGCTTGTTTTTTAAAAGAAATAAGGAAAGAAGGATCGTGATATTTCCATCCCGGAATACGATCAATTTTATTGGCGGCAATTAAAAAAGGAGTCTTACGCTCCCGTAATATCTTTAAGGATTCGAAAGTTTGTTCTTGAAACCCTTCATTTATATCAATTACCAGTATTGCAATATCTGAAACAGCGCCTCCTCGTCGGCGTAAGTTAATAAACGCGGAGTGTCCAGGGGTATCAATTACAAGAAGCCCCTTAATATTTTTAAGTTGGATTCCTGTTCGCTGGATTAAAGGGCCACAGATTTCCGTAATAGTCTCAATAGGAAGAAAACTTGCTCCAATATGCTGAGTAATACCAGCAGCTTCACGTTTCTGAACACCTGTTCCTCGAATTTTATCCAAAATACTGGTTTTGCCGTGATCAATATGCCCTAAGACGCTCACAATTGGTTGGCGGATTGACATTTTTAAAACTCCATTCAATAAACTTTACACAATTTATAAGAGGTTCTTTCACATTCTTTATAATGATTCTATGTCATTTAAATAAATAAATTGGAAAAGTCATGCAAAGAAGAATTTAAAGATATCTTTGGTTTGCTCAGCGAACTTTGGAAAATTTTCATTGAATAATTCGAGGGATCGCGTAACTTTTGAACTAAAAATTAAGAAAAAGTTTTCATCACCGATAGTTACTTCTTTAAAGACAATGAATTCATTTTTTAAATCGACGGTGATCTTCTCGGGTATAATATCTCGTTCTTTCATTATCAGATACATATACATACTTTGTGTAGAGATGCTCTGGCAAGAAAAGGCACTTAATTCGTTGCTGGCATATTCGGCAAGTAAATAGCCACTATGATTCATTAAAATAATGGCATTTGCTAAGATCTTTTTGGCGAAATCAGCCAGATGTCGCGAAAGCACTTCCGTTTTTGTACTTAATTTCCGGAGACCATATGAAAAGGCGTTTATTAAAGTCCATTCGTCATAAATAGAGGTTTCAAAGAATTCAATTTCAAATCCCTCAGAGACTTTTTGAAACAGTTTCATTAGGAGTTCAACATTTTGGCGAATATCATCGGAATTTCGGATGTCAGGGTCAATTTTATGTAAAAGGATAATAATTGGGGGGGATTGATCTAACTCTGACAAAATTTCCAGGATTTTTCTGTAATAATCAATGGCTAATTCATAATTTTTGTAATCTTTCACATCCACACAGTATAAAATTAAATCAGTTTCTTCAAAAAAGATATTTTTCTGTAAATAACTCTTCCGATAAGTCTCTTGTCCACCTAAATCCCATGCGGAAACTTGATACCCAAAAATTTTAAAAATAGATCGTTCTATGCCTTTTGTTGGGGCTAATGTTCCCAATAAACTATATTTTTTTTCAAGTGTATATAGAATAGATGTTTTCCCCACATTTTCTAGCCCCACTACCATAATTTTAAGGGTTTCACCGACCATCAGAACTTACCTTTGAGTTTCTTAGTTGTATAATTGAATAACGAATTGAGATTAATAACATTTTTCAAGTTAGAATAATTAATTTTTGGTAAAGAATTTCTTTAATTTAAGAATTTTTTGATGAAGGTGAAGAATAAATGGAAGAAAGTCTCGTATTTCTCAAACCGGATGCGGTTCTCAGGAAAAGTATAGGAGCAGCAATCCTACAAGAATTCCTTAATAAAAAGGAATTTTCCATTCTTGCATTTAAGGAAATTGTAGTGAGTGAAGATTTAGCCAAAAAACATTACAAAGAACATGAAAAAAAGCATTTTTTCCCTTGGCTTGTAAAAGCAGTTCGAGCAGCACCAGTCTTAGCAATGATTGTACAGGGAGAAATTAAAAAAATTCGAGACTTTCTAGGTGCCACCTTCGTCCAAAAAGCAGAACCACAATCAATCAGAGGAAAATATGGGATATGGGGTGGCGTTAATTCAGTTCATGCGTCAGACAGTGTCGAAACCGGTCTTAGAGAACTCGAATTGTGGAAGAAAATCGCAAATCTAGAAAAAGATCCTGATGCAGTCAAAAAGATAAAGGAATATATCGAAAAATGGGGAAGTTCTAAAGAAAATAACACCTTAAAATTACGTAATCTATGTAAAAAACTGACAGAAAATCCTGAATTAAAGAATCAAGTGTATCAAGATCTCATACCTTTACTCAAAGAAGATTGTCCAGAAGCAAATCTTAATGCAATTCAAAATTTCGCGGCTATTATTATCGAAAACGTGCTTCTTTGAAATTTTAACTTTGCTTTAAAGATTTTTCTACAATTGTGATAATTGGGGAGAAGCCCAATTTTTCGGAGAAGTAGTTTAGATAAGGTAAATTTTCTTTATGTAAATAGATGCGAGCATGATTAATGCCGATTTCTTTGAAATACTCAAGCGTTGTATTGATGAGAGCAGTCATAATGCCTTGTCGTCGATAATTTTCTTCGATATAGATAAGTTTTAGATAGCCATAATTTTCTTGTGTTACTTCCGTTAATATTTCTGAAAAAGATAATCCTACAACTTTTTTAGAAACGGAATCATATGCAACGAGGGTATAATATTGTTCAAAATAGCTTCTAACAGAGAAAAATTTTTTACTTTCTTCCGGATCAAACTTTAAACCATAGAATTTGCATAAATTTTTATAAACTTCCATCGCGGAATCTAAATCTGTGCTTTTATACTTACGTATTTCGATATTTGATTTCATTTCGTGATCCCCATTTTAAAATTTAAAAAGAGAGATGTTTAACAAAGGGAAGGGAAAATTAGCCCTTCTGGTAGAATTTTGTCCATTTAAATTTGCGAGGATTCCTTTTAAGCTTAAGTTTTGCTTTACGGCATTTACTAGAGCAGAAGTATAAAATAGAACCATCTCGGCGGACATACATGCTTCCAGTACCTGGTTCGATATCCTTTCCACAAAAAGTACAACTTCTAATTTTAACCATTTCATATTTCACTCCTAATTAGGGGGCTTTGATTTTTCTCGCTTCGCGTTCAGTTTCACGTAGTGTGACGATGTCTTTCATTCTTACTGGACCTTTTATATTCCTTGTAAGAATTCGACCTTTATCACGACCGGATAGAATTCTCACTTTTACTTGGGTAATTTCCCCAGTAGTTCCAGTACGCCCAATGATTTGGATGACTTCAGCTTCAACGACTTCTTCTTCCTCAAATTCACTCATTCGTTTCCGCCTCGTCTTCCTTAGAATTCAGCTAGTTTTTCGCTTAAATCTTTAATAAGGTCTTTTGCGTCACCCGGATCTATGACAGCAACCGTGCTTGTACTGACTTCGATCCCTGAAATCTTTCCTAGTTTTTTCTTATTAGCTGGAAAGAGATATGGAACTTTTCGTTCTTCGCATAATAGGGGGATATGGGCTACAATTTCAGGGGGTTCTACATCAGTAGCAACTAAGACTAACTTTGCTAATCCTCGTTCAATAGCCTTTGTGGATTCATTTGTGCCTCTTTTTAATTTTCCTGTATCGCGGGCAATTTCTAATGCTTCTAGGGCTTTTTTATTAAGTTCTTCGGGAATATCCTTCTTAATATACATCGGTTTTGACATAATATACCTCCAAAATCTTTTGTTTTTTTTCATTGGTATTTTTATTAAATCCAAGAATTGCTTTAATGAGCTTAGGATTAATTATGAAAGTACGTATTAAAATTCTTTGTTTTCAAAAAAGATTTAAGAACACTGAAATTGGCAATTATTTCGCTGTATGCAAAATTCGGGCGCCATGTTCATTTATTTTTGTGTCATATACTTCGATATTAAATGCTTTAAGTTGAGATAAACATTCCTTCTTAGTATCAGGGGAATTAAATAGAGCAAGGATGCAGCCTCCGCCTCCAGCTCCTGTTAATTTTGCACCTATTGCACCATAGGATTTAACTAATTCAATTAAAGAATCTAACTCTTTTGTAGATACGCCCAGCATTCTTAAAAGGTGCTGATTATAGTCTAATAATTCCCCTAAAACCTCTAGCTTTTTAATCCGGAGCGCATTTTCGACTTTCAGGGAAATGGCATCAATCGCCTCGAAGATGTTTTTAAAAATGGATGGGTGAGCAGTATATAAGTCTTTAACATGAGTGACTTGAATTTTAGTCGAGTGAGCTATGCCACTATTGATAATCAAGAGTGGAATTTCAGAAGATATCTCAATGCGGTTAATTTTTCCTTTCTTGTAGAGAATCGCGCCTCCGTATGTTGAGATGGTATTATCGATTCCAGAGGGATGAGCATGAGTTATTTTTTCGGCTTCGAAAGCATATTGAGAGAGTTCATGCGAGTCGAGTTGAAGTTCAAATAAATTATTTAATGCATTTATAGTGGCAACAGCAGTTGCAGCAGAAGACCCTAAACCAACGCCTATTGGAATATCAGACCAAATTTCAATGCTTAATCCAGCATTTAATCCGAATGTTTTATACAAGGTTGAAATAATTTGCCAAATTGGGAGAATTTGCTCATGTTCAGGATGAGATGATTTCGTGAGAGAGAGTACTTCTTGAATATTGTAATTCTTTAGAGTAATAACGAAATAATCATCAGAACGAACTTGGACTTTTGTATTGGCGAAGAGATCTAGCGCTACTACAATGGCCGAAGCCCCATATACTACAGCGTGTTCCCCTGTCAGAATGCATTTTCCAGGGGCAGATGCAATACTTTCTTGAAAAATAGCTGATACTATCCTAACCGTCTGAATTTACTAATATCTTTTAATAAATTAATATAGGTGAGGATCATTCGCCTGCAACAATATCTTGTAAGTCCCAAATCGTCTAGGACGTCTTTTGGGTCTTCATTATTTTGTTGGGTTCGTTGGGCAAAAATTTCCCATTTATCTCCGATAACTTTACCACAAGTAAAGCAACGGACTGGAATTATTATTTTATTTCACACTCCTAAGATTGTTAATACGAAAAGATTTTAACGATAGCTCTTTTGTTTGCGAGCTCGGGCAGAAGGGCCGCCAAATTTCTTTGGTTCAGATCGTCTTGAATCGCCTACTAACATTGTTCGATCATAGGCAATAAATTTAGCGTGTAACTCAGGATCTTGAAAGTACCGGTCTAATGCACGAGCAAGTGCAATTCTCGCAGCTTGAGCTTGTCCCATAAAGCCTCCTGATTTTACTTTAATATTTACATTAACTTTGTCCATATATTTTTTTCCTGCAAGGATCATAGGTTCCATTATAGTTAATCGGGCAAGCTCGGGTTCCCATAATTCAACAGGAACTCCATTAACTCGTACTTTTCCTTTACCTTCTTTGATAACAGCGCGAGCTATTGCGGTTTTTCTTTTTCCAGATGTTAGAATTAATTTTGCCATCCTTCATCCCTATTTTCAATTTTCTCTTGGATATTTCCATCCTATTTCTTTAGCTAATTCGCTTATCTCCATAAAAGAACCCTTTAAGCGATCAAGGGATGCGTCAGAAAAAGTCTCGAAAGCCGATTCATCTACATTCAGATTTTCTGGGATCCCGATATAGACTTTGAGATTTTTGTATGCATCTCGACCTCGTTTCTTTTTCCAAGGAAGCATACCACGGATAGTCCTTCGGACTATATTATTTGGAGTTTTGGGCCAAAAAGGACCTCTTCTGGGGTTGGTATGGGTATGAATCTTGATTCGTTCTTTAAAGGCTTCAATAGTTCTTCTTTTCTTTCCCGAAATTACAGCTTTTTCTGCATTAACAATAATAACTTTTTCACCGAGGAGTAGCATTTTTGCCACATGACTGGCAAGACGCCCTAATATTTGACCTTCTGCATTAATAACTCTAAGACCCATAATAACTCCCACTTAAGTAAGTAATTTTATCTTCGATCCTGTTGGATTTTTCTCCATTAATTCTTCAATAAAAAGACATTCGCCACCAGCTTTTAAGATCTTCTTTATTGCTTTTTTAGAATATGAAAATGCAGCAATAGTAACGGGATGTGTAAGTGACCCTGAAGAAAGAACTTTACCAGGTACAAGAACAGTATCATTTGCTTCAGAATATACATCTATTTTCCCAATATTCACAGTTACGCGACTACTTCGTGACTTTTGCAAAAATTCACTGACAGTTCTCCAGAATTTTCTTTTTGTTTTGTGGAGGTTCTGGATCAATCGACGCCTTCTTGGGTCCTTTGCTCTAATTGCCTTCGCCATTTTTTTTCACCTGTTAAAAATTCTTTAAAAGTTCTTGAAATGTTTTGAGTTTTCCTTTTAAAATCTCACAAGCTTTCAGGACAATTGTTTCAGCTGGCAAAGCTCCACTCGATTCAACAGTGAAAATAAATTTTGTGGAGTGCCAGCTTACTTGAATTGCCTTTTCTGGTTCAGCTATACATGCTTCTTCGCATGCCATACAAAAATTACAATTCATGGCATTTTGAATTTGGACTTGATCATTTTTAAACGAAAGAATCTGTCGGGGGCATGCTGAAACACATGCTTCACATTTTTCACAACGTTCGTAATCAATTCGTATGATAGGAAGGTATTTATAGGCACATGTAGTAACGGGTTGCCACTTAGCATGTTCATCTCCAATCCCGAGTTTTGCATAGGCTTCAAGGACCAATTTTTGACCTTTTACCAATTCAACAATAGGAATATTAGGAGATGCAGGGCTAACCTCGGGATCTTCTGATTGAAGATCTCCTGAATATACAGTGATGGGACCTTCTATAGCTTCTTTATTTAAAGTAAATGCAACTTGGCATTGCGGACAGCCTTCACCTTCACAGCCGCATTGACTTGGTAATACATAACTTTCAAGATCTGTCTTTAAAGGAATTAATCCTAGGCGATGCGCTATTATTTCATCATATAAATGACTATTATTTTCAACGATCCAAACATCCTCAATCGCTAAACAAGGCACTTCTGCAATCATTGCTCTTCTTAGTGCATTTGCAAGCGCAGGATTAATATCCTCTACTATCATTTTTAGGTACTGTTCTTTTTTTTCCATGATTGAAATTTTCATATTTTTATATCATCTCTTTCATATACAAATTAAACTCGACGGCCTCTTCGGCCTCCTGGTCGTCGAGTTCCATCATGAGGAACAGGGGTTACTTCCTCAATTCGACCAATTCTCAAACCAGCTCGTGCTAAAGCTCGAATTGCCGCTTGAGCCCCTGGACCTGGGGTTTTGGGACCATGCCCTCCTGGAGCACGTACTTTTATGTGAATGGATGTGATTCCCTTCTCACGAGCTTGTGCTGCTGCGCGAAATGCAGCTTGCATTGCGGCATAGGGGGTCGCTTCATCACGGTCAGCTCTAACAATCATCCCGCCTGAGAAACGGGCAATGGTTTCTGCACCAGACAGATCGGTTATATGTACAATCGTATCGTTATAAGAGGAGAAGATATAAGCGATACCCCAGACTTTCTTTTCTTCTTTTTCTTTCTTTTCCGCAGGCATATATTTACACATCCATAATCTAATTTTCTATAAATTCTTGAGTGATTTTCAATTGTAATTATTATTTGATTTTATTCAGGTGTGATTGATTTATGAATTGGATGATCAGGATTTGCAAATGGCGATCGAGGGGCATAAATAATTTCATCCTCTTCTTTCCGAAGGACAATATGGGAAGGGGACGTAACGCGAACGCCTCCAATGGCAATATGTCCATGAGTAATTAATTGACGAGCTTGATGCATTGTACTCGCTAAACCTTTACGGACTACTAAGGTTTGAAGGCGACGTTCTAAAATATCTTCTACAGTTAAACTCAAAACATCGTCTAATGTCGCAGTTTCTGGTAGCAATCCTAATCGATTTAATTTCGACATCATTTCCTTCTGTTTTATTGCAGCTTCTTTCGCCTCGAGCGCTAATAAGCTCTTTGCCGTGCTGCGGAATTTATCAATTTTTGTTTTCATTTTCCAGATTTCTCTTTTATTCCGAAGACCATATCGACCTAAAAGCCGTAATTCACTATCAAGACGGTCTTTTTGCCAAGGATGTCGAGGAGTGCGATATTTTTTCCGAATTTTTCTAGGATCACCCATTTCTTCAACCCACCTTTATTTCTTCTTTTTCTGCTGTTTTAATTTCTTGCGATGAACACCTACTATTTGTCCCTTTCGCCCTGTGGATTTAGTCCGTTGTCCACGGACTTTTAAGCCTAATTGATGCCGAATCCCTTTCAAACTCTTCGTTCGTTTCATCCGATCTATATCACTCTTAGTTACTAACATTAAGTCTGAGCCAATTACATGAGCATCTTCGCCAGTCTTAATATCTTTCTGGCGATTAACTAGATAAGAAGGAATTTCGTAAGTTTCGGGTTTTTCTTTTAATATTTCTTCGAGTTTTTTAATATCTCGGTCAGGTAAATAGCCTAATCTTTGATTGGGGTCTATTCCTGCTATTTTGGTTAGGATTTCTGCATACCGAATATTTATACCTTTAATCTTTGTTAAAGCATGCGGAACTTTCAAATTACCATTGAGATCCGTACTAACCATTCTTATAATATGCCGAAACGACATTTATCCTCACTTTTTTACATAATTCGCCCGAAATTGTTCCTTTTTACTTCAACGTGAAGGACCCAATTTTCTATCTTTATAGATTATCTGATTTTTATCCAAATCAAGCCCGCCTTGCAAAGCTTTTGACGGAGCTTCTGATTTTGTTTCATTATTTGAACGCTTTGTATCGGTATATCGAAGTCTTTTGATTTAATAAAGATTTTGTAATTCATCAAAAGAAATCAAATTATAAAATCTTAACTCTTCCAATTCAAGAAATTATTTAAAATTAATCCTTTGCTAAAAGTTCCATTTAAGTAACTATCAAGTATGAGTGTAACAACATTTTATCATTTAAAAAGATTTCATGGTATTTTTTATCAATTTTTTCGGAGAATCCCTCCAATAAAGAAGGATATATCAAAAATGAAGATTTATTGTGTATAAAACCATTGATTCAGTCAGAAGTAGGGGATATATGAAATATTACATCTCATTTCTTAAATAGAATATAGTAATTATCTTCGTTTATAACTGCTTAAATCTTTTAAGAATAAGATTTGAGATTTCTTTAAATGCTTCATCGACCTTTGTGCCGTCTTTTGCAGAAGTTTCAAAGTAGGGGGCATTCAGTTCTTTCGCCATTTTCTGTCCTTCACTCTCTGGCACTTTCCGAAGATCTTGCAAATCAATTTTATTGGCAAGAAGAATGCGGGGAATCTCTGGATCCTCGCTGAATTTAACGAGATCATTATACCAAGAGGGAATTGCCTCAAAAGTTCCTGGGCGAGTGACGTCAAAGACGATGATACTGCCATTTGCTCCTTTATAATATACACTTCTTACATCACGCCATCGTGCCTGTCCTGCAATGTCCCAAACAGTTAGTTTTATATGGTTTTTATCGAGATCGAATTCTTTAATCACAATATTAACGCCTAAAGTTGGCTTATATTCGGCTTTAAACATTTTTTCTGCGAAACGGGCAATTAAGGATGTTTTTCCTACAGCCCCGTTACCGATTACGACAATTTTAAACACATATTGTTTGTTCGCAGCCATTTAATTCACATCTCCTTTTTTTATGATATGAAATTCGCAATAAGGATCACCCTTAGATTCACAAGAAACTTCTTCAACGATATATTGGGCACCTGTGGATTCTTCCTTAATTTTAGCCAAGGCACCACTAATAACATGACATGATGGTTTAGTTCTTCGTTGGGCAAGACTTTTACAAATAGGGTTATTTACAATCCGAACAATACTTTCGTCATTGTCCTTTATTACAGTCCAAGTCCCGCCAACCCATTTAGAAAGACGTTCAACAACATCTTTTAAAGAATAACCGAATGGAGTTAAATAAATCGCAAATTTTCTGCCAGATTCATATAAAATTGCATCTGTGCCATGACCTAAGAGGTCATCCATTGAATTAATCAATGATTTAAATGTTTCAAAAGAAATCGATTCATCTATAGAAGGTGGGACATCTTTATTGATATATTTCTCAAGACCAGCGAACCTCAAAACAGAATTTTTCCCATCGCGACCCATGACTTCGTGTAAAGCAGTGAGCAAGGCGGAAAAGACAATTAAGCGAATCTCTTTTGGTTCTTCTGGACTTGCCGACATGAATTCTTTACACCTTTGGCAATTTTGTGTAATATTGCGTTATACTGAGAAAAACATAATTGTTTTTTTCTTATATTTATTTCTTAAGATCTAAGAAAGAAACTAAAAGATTTATAATGGAAGTTTAATAA
>SUPS01000120.1 GCA_005191415.1 Candidatus Helarchaeota ASGARD archaeon Hel_GB_A | reverse complement strand
GAAATGACCCAGACAGCGATGGGCTCACCAATGTCCAGGAATATCAGAATAATTGTAACCCACAAGATAGTGATACGGACAATGATGGCTTAACTGATGGAGCTGAAATTAATACATATACCACTAATCCAACAAATAGTGATTCGGATTCCGATGGCATGCCAGATGGGTGGGAAGTAAATAATAATCTGAATCCAAATAGTGATGACAGCAACTTAGATCCGGATAATGATGGGCTTCAAAATGGAGACGAATATACAAATAACACTAACCCTAATGATGATGATACTGATGATGATGGATATAGTGATGGGGATGAAGTAACACAAGGAACTGATCCTACAGATCCTTCAAGTCATCCAACGCCTCAAAAAGGAATACCAGGTTTCGAATTGCTTGCAACAATAATTGTCATTGGAATTTTTTTATTTTTTTTATCTTTTAGTTGGAATAAAAAAAAAGAAATGAGATTTATTTCTCTTCTTTAACTTCTACGTTTTTACTGGTATCCGAGGTTTTAATTTCAATTTTTTTCGCGGGAATTGGTTCTTTTTTCGGGATAGTAATTGTTAAGAGACCTTTATCGAGGTGTGCGGAAATGTCCTTATGAGTAATACCTTCAGGAATTCGGAGCACGCGGCAGAAAGATCGTTGGGTTCTTTCACGCAGGATATAACCTTCTTTTTTCTCTTCTTTTTCTTCTTTTTGTTCGGATGAAATGGTTAAAGTATCATCTTTTACCTCGATATTCAAGTCTTCTTTTGAATATCCTGGAACTTCTGCGATGATAGTATAGCTTTTTTCATCTTCTTTTATATCAAGTCTCGGGAATTGGAGCCTTGGAAATTTTAGAAGAGTTAAATTAGTAGGTCTCCAGAAATCTTCTAGAAATTCATCTAAAAGTTCGAATGGCCAAAAATCGCGTCGTCTCATCAAGCTCATTTTCACATCACCTCATCTAATTTCATCGACCTAGCCTCTTTAACTTACATCCCATATTAAGAAATCATGGTATATAAAGGTAACTTTCTGTGAGTAATAAGATGTGGTACTTATATATCCAAAATAAAATTTCACTTTTCATTTAGAAGGATTTGAATTCTATGAAAAAATCTAATAAAGGAAAATAATACAACTATCTTTAGCGATTACAGTTATTTATAAGGAAAACGATTCAAAATAATATACTTTGGCAAAAATGAGTTGAAATTTTATGAGTGTTTTGGAGAAGCGATTATTAGGGAAGAACGTTTTGATTACAGGGGCAGGTAGTGGTATTGGTCGAGCTATTGCAGTTCTTTTTGCCAAACATGGAGCGAATATCGCAATAAACGATATAAATGCAGATGCAGCAAATAAAGTAGCTGATGAAATAAAGGATTTAGGTCAGAAAGCAGTTGTCTTTATAGCCGATGTATCGGATCAACCACAAGTGAAAGAAATGACAAAAGAAATATTTGCAAATTTTGAACAGATAGATATTCTTGTTAATAACGCGGGAATTGGTGCCACTTTCACCAGTATTATTCATATGAAAGTTGAAAACTGGGATCGCATCATAAAAGTTAATCTAAGATCGGTATTTCTCGTTACAAGGTATATTGCGCGAAGAATGATAAAGAATAAAGCTCCCAAAGATCAATTAAGGGGGAAAATTATTAATATGGCTTCGATGCGAGGCAAGACTGGGCGATCAGGGTTCGGAGCTTATGGTGCTGCAAAAGCGGGAATTGTTAATTTGACTCAGACATTAGCCCAAGAGCTCGGAAAATATCGAATTACGGTAAATGCTATCTGTCCAGGACTTATCCATACCCCTATTTATGGACCTATTTCAATTGAGAATCTGGCAGGTAGTAGCCTTCCAACCTGTCTTCAAAGTTTTAAACCCGTTGGGCTTCCTGAAGATGTGGCAAAGGTGGCTTTATTTCTCGCTTCCAGCGATAGTGATTTCATTACAGGGCAGAGTATTCCAGTTTCGGGCGGGCAAGGTTTCGTTTAATGGCGGTTGCATTGAGAATTCATTCGAGAATGGATGGAAGGGGCTCTTTACATATAGGACATCTTTTGGCACCTCGAAATGCAATTGCGCCACATGCTTTGCAAGTCCAATTTTGTTCCTCCCAGGCAACCCATTCTGCATCAGTCCGTTCTTTTCGAGCAGGAATTGATTTTAACATGAACTTTTTTGCTAATTGATAAGGATAATTGGTAATATATTCACAAGGAAACTCCGAGCATTCATGACAACCGCGAAATCCTTTTTTTTGGACACATTCGCGAATTTTACATGATTTACAATAAAAATATTTATTATCAGAGAGACATCCTTCACAGGCGATTTGATCAGGTTTGCACCAATAAGCTTTCGCTAATTTCTGCTTTAATTTCTCATTACCATGTTTATTGGCATAGTAAATTCCGCAAACACCACAATATAAACCACAAGGGGCTAAAAGTTTTGGATTCACACTCAATTAAACACATCTCCACTTTAATTTTGCTTGAAAATTGTCATTTTTTTTAATTTTTCTATTAATAGTAAGGAATTATCAGGTTTTTAATGAATCCGTTCTTGTTCATAACGAGCAGCAGCGGCAGCAGCAGTTTTTTCGGGAACATGAGATCGAACCTTTTTAAGAGTTATAGCATTATGGGGACAATTAGATGCACAGACTCCACAACCAATGCATTTATCTTCTGCAATATAGACGAAATTATCAGATAAATCATCAAGATGGGGAGGATGATAAAAAATTGCACTCATAGGACATAAATCAATGCATTTTTTGCAGATTTTACATAATTCTTGATCAATTTGTGGGATAAAATTAGATTGTGAGATACCTCTAGGACGATTTACCTTGAGTAATCCTTGTAATACAAAGCAGCAACATGCACAACAATTACATATCATTCCAGGTAATTCTGGTCCAAAAAATTCATTATTTGTGGTGGTATGCACAAGTCCTGCTTCTTCTGCTCTTCTCAATACCTTCATTGCTTCAGTTTGATTGACATACCATCCTATTCCTTTCTCCACCCAATAATCCGCTACACGACCGAAGACCATACAGACATCGCGTGGATGATCACACCGGGATTTCCCATCAATAATCTCGGCATGATCTCTACAAGCACAAATCCCTACCGCAATTCTATCCGCAGACGAAATATATTGGCTAACGACTTCAAAGGGAAGAATTTGAAATTCTGTTGGTACGGTTTCATCCAGTTCAATGACTTTTTCCACCGCTTTCTGGTGTGGGAGAACTCGAAAGAATGGATATTTGCTCGAATTAAAAGTTTCTGGGGCAAATGTAGTAAAGAAATAGTCTTCTAATACATGAGCTACTTGCTTCATCTTATCGGGAGGATCTGCTTTACTCATGAAATAAAACTCGAAAAGGCCAGGTATAAAAGGAACAAGAGAATAGAGTACTTTCCCTTTCTTATCAATTCGCTTGAAAAGGGCTCCTTTTTTAACAAGACGTTCAAATATTTCCTGAATTTCAGTTTCATCTTTGCCGGTCTTTTTAACGATCCGAGATATTCGCATTTCATCGATGTAAGGCATTCCAAATATTGAGAGAATTTCCGCTTCTTCAGGAGTATAAATCATTGCTAACATATTCAGAAAAGATTTGGTTTTAGGTACTTTTAAAAAGAAAAGATTCATCGAACGTCTTAATTTCTCATACGGATCATTTTCAACCATGTTTTTTCTCCTTAAAGTTATAATTTCAAATATTATAGTATAACGTTGTTATAAATATTCTGGATTATGGTAAGATAATAACTTTCACCATTTCAGGCTTAGTTGCCGCGTCGATTGCTTCTTGAATTTGAGTTAAAGGAAAAGTAGCAGAAATTAAATCTAAAACATGTACGCTCCCTTCTTCTAGCATTTTAATTGCCGCGGGAAATGGTCCGCATCGACTTCCTTGGATACGTAATTCACGTACTACGATTTGTGTAAGATCGGTCATCCAGCGGATACCATGAGTGGATTTTAAATTAATAGTACCTCGATTTCGTACCAAAGCCATAGCGAGATCCATGGCTTCTGGGACGCCTGTTGCCTCAACTACGACATCAGCACCAATTTTTGTCTCTTCCATAACGCGTTTTACAGGGTCTTTATCGATACTAATAACAAGGTCGGCGCCTAATTTTTTTGCAAGATCTAAATTCGAACGTCCGATAACAATTGCTTTCTTGCCTTTGTTCTTCACTACTTGTAGAATAAGGAGCCCTAATTTTCCAGCACCAAGAATTACCACATTTTTATCGGTTTCTCGGAGAGGAGCCATCTCGAAGGTTTGTATCGCGGCAGCCAGTGGTTCAATGAACGTAGCTTCTTCGAATGGAAGTTCATGGATATTATGTAAGTTACTTTCTGGGACTTTTACATATTTTGCGAAGGCACCATCTTCGAATATACCAATTGCACGGACGGAAATACATTGAGTCTTCTGTCCAGATTTACAAAAATAACAATTCCCACAAGTAATATTAATTTCAGAAGTGACTCGATCTCCTACCTGGACATTTGTAACTTTCTTCCCAATTTCTGAAACGACTCCTGAAAATTCATGTCCTAAGATTCGTGGAACAGGAATTTTATAGCTTCCTTTTAAAATACTTAAATCAGTACCACAGATCCCAACCGCTTTTACTTTTATAAGGACCTCCGTGTCCTTTAACTTTGGTATAGGTATATCCTCCCTCAATTCGAGATGTTTTCCATTATAAAGAGCTGCCAACATAAATTACTATTCAACATCGAAACATAAATACTTAATTAAAAGGTTGGTTTTGTGAAAAAAAATTAAATTCGGATATGAATTGAATAAGGCAGATAATGATGGAAACTAATGTAATTGAGCAAATTGATGCACTGTTCCATGCTAAAACTATAGCTGCCTTTGGAATTAGTGCCAAAGGAGGCAAACTAGGTAATTTATTATTACAGAGCTATATCGACATAGGATATGAGGGGGAATTAGTCCCAATTCATCCGACAGCAACTGAAATTATGGGATTAAAAGCTTATCCAAGTTTAGAGGCTTTTGGAAAACCAATTGATTTAGCTTTTATAGCATTACATCCAGCGAAAGTATTTGACGCGGTAAAAGATTGCGTAAGAAGTGGTGCAAAGGGCATCATAATTTTCAGTTCAGGGTTTGGTGAGCGAGGGGTTGATGGATTACGTCTTCAAGAGGAAATTGTTCAATACGCGCGATCTCATGGAACTAGAATAATAGGTCCAAATTGTATGGGAATTTATGCACCTACTTCAAAAATTTCATTCTTTCCTGGTCTTCCAGAGGAAGCTGGGAATGTTGCTTTCCTTTCTCAATCAGGGAGTTTGGCTGTTCAACTCATCTGTGCTGCGTTTCTACGGGGTGTGAAATTCAGCAAGGCAGTTAGTTTTGGGAATAGTGCGGATATAGATCTTTGCGATTTATTAGAGTACATGGCGTGGGACCCTGAAACAAAAGTAATTACATGTTATGTAGAAGGAATTAAAAGAGGGAATCGGTTCGTAAAGATTGCTAGAGAAGTTTCGAAGAAAAAACCGATAATTATTTGGAAAGTTGGTGAAACGCCTGGTGGAAAAAAAGCAGCTCACTCTCATACAGGTTCTATTGGAGGAGATACAGATCTATGGGAAAAAGTTTTTGATCAAGCAGGTATATTACGCGTAAGAAATGTTCCAGAAATGATTGGCCACATGGGTGCGTTCCTTAATCCCTATCTCCCCAAAGGAAATCGAGTTGCTATTATTTCAGGACCTGGTGGACCTGCGGTTTCTTCGGCGGATGCCTGTGAAAAAAGTGGTTTGCAATTAGCAACATTAACAGAGGAAACTAAACAGAAAGTTGCTCAAATTATCCCTGAATTTGGAACAAGCGTACAAAATCCTGTGGATCTGAGTCTTGCGATTGCCTTTGACGTAGCACTAAATTATAAAGCTGCTGAAATTGTAGGAAAAGACCCAAACGTAGATTGTCTTCTCATCTATGTCTCTGTACTCCAAAAAGCCATCATCAAAGGAATTATTCAAGTTCAAAAAGAGATTCAAAAACCAATTGCGCTTGTAGCAACTTTTGATCCTGCTAGTATTATGCCTGGTGGAGATCGTATTAAAAGTCTATTTCAACCCCTCCGCCCGAAAAAAACGCCTGAATCTTTAGAAAAATTATATGACAATGGAATTTCATTTCATTTAACGGAGCAAGATGCAGCTAAAACACTTGCTTCTCTTTGGAAATATCAACGATTTCTCCAAAGATCTTCTTAAATACACAAATTTTTTAGAAAAACCCGTTCAGGAAAAGTTAAAATGATTGTTGCTGTTACTGGAATATGTTCAGGGCTAGGTACCACCTTCAATTAATCTATGAAAATAATTTAACAGATATCATGATAAAGGTAATAAAAAAAGATATTCGAGGTGCATATAACGTAGGAGGACGTATATTACCTGATTTCCGAATATTGTACGATAAATATGGCGTTTTAAGTATTCCTCTTCCCACATTTTTACTAAATTTAGTAATTCCTTTAGGTAGAATTTGTCCGAAACTGAATTGGCTCCAAGCTCTGAAATATAACTCATTATTGAATACAGAAAAAATTAAAAGAGAATTAGGCTGGAAGGCAAAATATTCAACAAAACAATGTATCGAGGAATTAAATAAAATGGATAATTAATTGCTTTTTCCCAAAATGATAAGAAATAAAATGCAACCGATAAAAAAGCAATATTCTTAAATAAATTCTTTAACTTAAACCATTAAGGAAACTAACATAATTTCGTGATTAAATGGATAATCATAATGATCGAAAAATCGCGTATTTTAGTATGGAGATTGCGATAAAGTCGGATATCCCTACATATAGTGGCGGATTAGGAGTATTATCGGGAGATATGCTCCTTTCTGCAGCCGAGATGGAAATACCCCTTGTGGCAGTTGCATTAACATATTCTGGAGGTTATTTCTATCAGGTCATTGATCATGATGGGGCACAATTTGATAAACCACTCCGTTGGGAATTCACGGACGAGTTTTATAAATGTAGGAAATCAGTAGTCATCAATGTTTATGGTAAACCTATGAAAGTTCAGTGTTGGCACTATAACATAGTTGGAAAGACGGGATATGAAGTTCCTATTTTTCTCCTTGAAACGAATGTCGATGGTAACGAAGATTGGATGAAAGATTTGTGTCGTATGCTATACGATTCTCAGAGACCTGAAATTAGGCTAATGCAGGAAATGGTCCTTGGAATTGCGGGAGTGAAGTTCCTAGATATTCATGGAATGGAGAATTTAGAAACATATCATTTAAATGAAGGACATGCGGCATTTGTAACATTAGAGTTGCTGAAGAAATTAAAAAATATCCAGAAAGTGAAAGATCGCTGTGTTTTTACAACCCATACGCCTGTTCCGGCGGGGTTTGATATTTTTTCCTATGATTTAGTTCACAATGTCTTTCATGATCAATTACCTCCAAATATCAGAGATCTGGCAGGGCACGATGCCTTAAACATGGCACATCTGGCTGCAAATTTATCAGGATATATAAATGCAGTCTCAAAAAAGCATCGAGTTATTTCTGAAGTTCTATTTCCAGGAAAGACAATAGATTATATTACGAATGGGATCTGTGTAGATCGTTGGGTTTCGCCTTATATGAGAGAATTGTACGATAGAACATTTAGAGGATGGGTTTATCGGCCTGATATGTTAAAAAATATCTATCAAATAAATTCCGTAGCACTTTGGACAGCTCACCAAAAAGCAAAATTTGATTTATTGGATTATGAAAAGAGCCATAGTCATGTTCTTCTGGATGCGAAATTATTAACAGTTGGATGGGGGCGTCGTATTACAGAGTATAAAAGACCTACACTTATTTTTTCAGATATTGATCGCTTAGGACGTATTTCTCAGGGAAAAGTCCAGTTTATCTTTGCAGGGAAAACTCATCCTCAAGATAATTATGGAAAACAACTAATTAAGAACATTTATGATGCATCCGAGTATCTATGGCAGAATTATCGGGTCAGAGTTGCCTTTCTAGAAAATTATGATATGGATTTAGCAAAATTGATGGTAGCCGGTGTGGATTTATGGCTCAATACACCGCGTTGTACTTTAGAAGCGTCTGGCACTTCAGGAATGAAAGCTTGTCTAAATGGAGTTCCAAATTGCTCCAGCTTCGATGGGTGGTATATTGAAGGAATGGAAATGGATTCGGAGGCAGGATGGACCTTTGGTCCTAGACCTGAGGGAACAAGTTGTACTACCGATGATAAAAGTGATGCAAATGATTTTTATCAATTGTTAGAAAACGAAATAATTCCTATGTACTATGAGAGAAGGAATGAATGGATCGATCGAATGAAACGCGCCATTAAATTGGTATCATACTTTAATACACACCGAATGGTCAGAGAATATGCGACCAAAGCATATCAGTTAGAATATCAACCACGATGGAAATCAGTAAAATTCAAATGGATCGATTCGATCAAATAAAATTCCTGCCTGCAGCCGACTATATCACGTAGTATGGAGAAAATCCACTATTTTTTTATTGACTTCTTCGGCAGCTTCAACGATGAGCCCATGCCCAGGTCCTTTTAAAACCACAAGCTCCGCGTGTGGAATACCTTTCGCGATTAAACGGGAATGTCTAGGAGGTAAAAGTAAGTCGTTAGTGCCAACCATAATGAGTGTCGGAGATTGAATTTTTGAAAGCTGGTCCCGTACATCATGATGCCGAATGGCTTCTGCTTGATTCTTATAATCTTGAAGTGTCGTTGGATTTTCAGTGAACCGTCGCAGAAACTCCTTCCATAACGCTTCATCGTTTAGTAAGATTTTCTGGTATTCGCGAGAAAAGAGCATTTGGACGGTAGCTTTGGCTTGCGCTTCCAACGGCAAGTTCTGACCTTGTTCAATGAATTTTATAAGCGTATCCACTTCGGGAGCATATGCACTTGTAGCTAGGAGAATGAGGCGTTTTACACGTTCGGGATGCGCTAAGGCAAGTTGAAGAGCAATCATGCCCCCCATTGAGATACCACAAATATTCGCTTTGTCGATTTTTAGGAAATCTAGGAGGGCAATTGTATCATTAACGAAATCTGTCATACTATAGGGTTGGTTTGGCCGTTCTGATTTGCCTACGCCCCGATTATCAAAGATTATGACTTTGAATTCTTTCGATAGAACAGGAACCTGTTTAAACCACTGGTTACTTTGTGAACCCAAGCCCATTATTAAGACAAGTGGTTCCCCTTTGCCATGAACCTCGTAATATATATCAATGCCATTCAGTTTTTCAATTGGAATTTCAATTCACCTTCTTTTTGATGGATATTTCTTTCAATCTATTTATAAATATGAAGGGTAGAAGTTAAAAAAAAGTTGTTTTGTGATGAGAATTGAGTTTAGTTCTGGCAATTTGTCTTGGATTATTAGCTTTTGCGATCCTTAATATTGGGTTGGTGTTAGAGAAAAAAGGGGCAGATAGCCTCCCAGCCATTGAGGATACTTCTGCATGGGGGAATATAAAGAACTTTTTAGGGTGTAAACCTTGGTTAATTGGATTTATACTTACAAATGTTCAATGGTTCATTTATTTCATTGCAGTTTCCTTGGCACCTCTCTCAGTCATTGCGCCGCTCCTTGGTTTTGGGCTGGTAGTGCTCACGATTTTCTCGCATTTTTATTTACATGAGAAAATTATGAGAGTCGAATTAATGGGAATTGGGGTTATTATCGTTGGAATTGTGTTAATTGGAGTAACCGCCCTTCCTGAAACAAACAAATATTCAATAGAAGAAATGTTTAGCCTATTTGGTGCCCCTGGAGCCTTAATATATCTTTTAGGCATTACCCTTGTGGCTATTATTTTGTGTGGCTATTCTATATCCAAGGAATATAAATTTGCGCCAGCGATTGTTTTTGGATTTGCATCAGGCGTGGGCGCAGGAATTGGGGGGACATTTACTAAAGGTATTTCAGCAGGGTTTGATAATATTCTTGCAGCTGCAGGGAACGGATTATGGTGGATTATGTTGCTGTTGATGTTAGCGGGAAACGTAATTTCCATGGTGCTCTTACAGGTTGGCTTTCAAAAGGGAAAGGCAGTTATTGTTGGACCAATTTTCAGCGTACTAGGAATGATTTTACCAGTTTTTTCGGGAGTGATAATTTTTAATGAATGGGCGAGCCAAACCTCATCCAATATTATGCTCCAAATCATCGGATTAATAGTAATTACGGTTGGAATTATTATCCTCTCATTCTATGGGGAGAAGAAAAGGACACAATCTGAGCAATCTTGATAGAAAACGGCCAATGATTCACGAAAATAAAAAGGATGGGAAAATCATTCAGGTTCGAGTGGATCGGGGGTTTTCAACTATCGCAAAAATTCTAAACAAACTTAAACTCTATGGATATTCTTCACCTTTAAAAGCTTCCCCCGAGAAGAGCTTCTAGAATTCGTCCTACCTGCGAGTCGCGGAAGCTGCCCGGCTGCTTGGTATCTGCGTAAAGACGCTCCATCGCTGAAATGCCCATGACAAAATTAGGTGCCTTCGCACCATCGGGGTTCATCGCCATTTCCCTCTCTCTGAAATCGAGCGAATCTATTCTGGCACTCCACTCTTACCTTCAACATCCTCCTCAGGTGTGCGAGCCGCTCTTTACTGTCGCGTTTCCTCATATGATCAGAAGAAAAGCGGCAAACTCGAGCGACAGAGAGAGCAGCAGGTGACCTAACACCTATGACTAACTCATTTCAAAATTAGCTGTTCCCCGTTTTTACTTATCATAGTAACAGGTATATTGAAATTTATAGGAATTTAGAGTGGAATTTAGAGTGAAAAAGACCGAAAAATTGAAATTTACATAGGTGAATATATCTTTGTAGGAACTTTCGTAAATATCTGGGGTATTTCCCAGCACATTTGGGTTTGCGCTAACGCTTGCCATAAGTAAACCCTCGAAGGTTCCTACTCTTTAGTCTTTCGCTTTATTGTCGAAAGATTTGCCGAAAAATACTAAAATCCTCCGCTATAGGAGGCAGAAAAAGAAAAACAATTGCGCTAGGAAGTTTTGTCGGAAACGCTCGTGCATTTCCGAATTTTGACCCAAGCTATAATTAATAAATATGATATGTGCCCTCTATTTTACTATTTTAACTTCAAGTCTGGATCCGCAGGTTCCCCTATACCTCACTAAAATACCATATCCTCTTGACTTGTGCCCTCTATTTTAACTTCAAGTCTGGATTTGACATGAAAGACCTCTATCTCTGTGAGAATCACCCTAGCGAGAGCCCCTTCCAGGTCATTTACCGCGATGCCACCCGGGAATGGGCCATCTTGCCGCACTGCCAGTCGGAAGGGCTCTCGAAACTCTATCCAAAATTTTACATGACGTGGGAGCGTCGTAAATACCAAAGT
The DNA here is from genome assembly GCA_005191415.1 of Candidatus Helarchaeota ASGARD archaeon Hel_GB_A. Classification (GTDB taxonomy): domain Archaea; phylum Asgardarchaeota; class Lokiarchaeia; order Helarchaeales; family HEL-GB-A; genus HEL-GB-A. The sequence goes on along the minus strand of SUPS01000120.1, from coordinate 494 downwards.
ATAGGAGGTGAGCACCAGATCTTTGCCGAACTGCTCTGCACCATCGGCAGCTGGACCGCCGCCCTGGCGACCCTCGAAGAGTTCGTGGCGTTTCTTGCGTAGCCACCCCGTTTTTAGAACTGATGTGAATTTTTGGGAGTCCAAGGCGTAAAAAGAGCTATCTCGCACCGTATGGTATTGAGAATAAGCCAGTTTTCCGATGCGTTTAAATAGGCTAGTGGCGAGAAGCTTTTATAGTGCCTTGGACAATGCATGGTATAGATAATAAACATAAAAGAATTTTTATGGGAATCTTTCTTAAAATATTTCATGGGTGCGCTCCGGATTTTTGGATTTGTCTTGATAGGGATGGCTCTATTTCTCCTCATTTTTATTTATGAGGGGTCGTCTCGTCCTTTCTGGTTCCTTTTCGGAATGATCCTTCCGAGTCTTCTTACGGGAATTTTACTCGTAATAGCCAAGGAAAAAAGTGGCTACCCAGAATAACTGCTGCA